>JAYWFP010000186.1:0-4106 GCA_043778745.1 Chloroflexota bacterium | reverse complement strand
ATCGGCATGGTCCGGCGGCAGTCCGAGCCGGTGGAGCTGTCCCCACAGAGCGCCTACATCCGGCGCCTCCAGCACCAGATGGCGGAGCGGGCCAACCTGGTTTCCCGGTCACGTGGCCGCGAACCGTACCGCCGTGTCCGGCTCTATCCGGACGCTGCCAAGAGCGCCTGGCGCTGACTTCGATGGCGCGTCGCCTGCGCCTGTCGGGATCAGCCCTGCGCGTCGCCGCGCTGGTCGTCCTCAGTGGCCTCGCGACCTGGAGCCTGCTGGCCTCGACGCTGCACCTTCTCGACGTTCGACTTCCGGTCTTCGTGCTCGGTGCGCTCGTGGCATCGCCCGGCTGGGTGATCCTCGGGCTCGCGGCACGCAACCGCGGCACGCCCGGGTTGTGGCTCGCGTTCGGCGTCCTGTGGGCCGTCGGGCCCGCCGCGTGGCTCTCGAACATCGGTGAAGGCCGGCTGACCGAATTGGCGACCGGGCTGTCCCTCACTGCACCGGCCCTGCACGGTTTCGCGGCCGAATGGATCGCACCCGTCGTGGAGGAGACCGCCAAGGTCGTGGGAGTTCTCGTGGTCCTCGGCGCCGCATGGCGAGCCGGTGCGAAGCGGACGATCGCGCTCGGCGCGGCGATTGGAGGATTCATCGGCCTCTGGTTCGCCATCGGTGAGGTCGCGCACCACCAGGTCGCGTTCGTGAACGAGGTTGGTTACCAGGACTTGGACGGCACCTTCGTGATTGACCCCGGCTTGGTTCGTCTAACCCTCGAGGCCGAGCTCGCCCACCGCTTTTTCTTCTTCGGCCTCACCAACCACGCGCTCTTTTCCGCCATCGCGGGCGTCGCGGCCGTGCGGACCTCGCAGGGCGCGCGCGCAACCGGTGCCCTCTGGTTCATCGCGGCTATTGCGGCGCACGTGGCGTACAACGGGTTGGGTGCGCCGCTCTTCGGTGTGATCGATGGACCCTTACTCGAACTGATGAAACCGCATCAGACAGGCGACCTCGGGTTCATGATCGCAGTTGGCCTGGCCGGGGCGATCGCCTTCGTCGTGGTCAATGGGTGGGCTGCCGGTCTGCTCATCCGCGCCCTGCGTCGCGAGCCAGCACCCGGGGCCACTGGAGCTGGCGGACGCCCGACGTCGACCTCGGTGTCGACGAGTCCTGAGCTCGTGATGTAACGGATCGGTTGACTGGGCGTCTCCTGTACCGGATGGGAAGCGCTCAGCGTTGATGGGAGGTACGGGCGACATGCAGACGGTCCGGCGGATCTACCTCTACCTGATGTCCGGGGTCGCCCTTGGGGTCCTGGGCGTGGGCCTTGCCATGCTCCTCGACGTGATCCTGACATCAAGCGGGACGCTCCAGCACCTCTACGACGGCTTCGGCGGTGATTCTCGGCAACAGGTCAGCCAGGCGATCGCGCTGCTGGGGGTGGGAGTCCCGGTCTGGGCCGTGCACTGGTGGTTCGTCCAGCGCGGACTCGCCTCGGTCCGGCCGGGCCACGAAGCCGAGCGCGGGTCGGCCATCCGGGCGTTGTATCTCTCGATCGTGCTCGTGGTGTCACTTGCTTTCTGGGTGAACGGGGCCATCGGCCTGGCGCAGGGCCTCCTCGCGGACCTGACCCAGATCTCTCCGACCTTCTTCATTGTCGACCCGGTCAATTCGGCGACCGCCCTTGCCGTCGGAATGCTCGTCTGGGTCTTTCACGGCCTGGTCCGACGCCGCGACCTCGCCATCGGACCCGTGCATGGCGCGGCGGCGTGGCTGCCGCGCCTCTATGTGTACGGCGTTTCACTTGGCGCGCTCGTCATCTCAGTGGGTGCAGTGGAAGCGGTTGTCGTCGGTCTCGTCTCCACGCCACCCTCAGCTGATGACTACGCGGGCATCTCCCTGATCGGGTTCGGTCTTGGCTTTGTCGCCTGGGCGTTGATCTGGCTGGGTCACTGGCGGTACGCCACGTCGCGGGCGAGCGCCGACTACCCGCAAGGCATCGATGAGCGCGTGTCGAGGACGCGCCTCGGGGCGTTCATCGCCACGATCGTCATCGCGTCCGCCTTCACCCTCGTCGGGATCGTCAGGACGCTTGAGGCCGTCATTCGCCCGATGCTCGGTATGGAGCCGGGCGGGAACGAGAGTTGGGCGAGCCTGGTGGCGGCACCCCTTGGCATCGCCATCCCCTGGGCCATCGTCTGGTTTGCGCACACAAGCTGGCTCCATCACGATCCTGCTGCTTCGGATCCGCTTCGTCGTCATCACGTCGCGCGTCTCGAGTCGCACGGCGTTGCGGCGGTTGCTCTCGGGTTCGGGGCGGTGGCTCTCGGGTGGCTGATCGGCCTCGCGATCGACGCCGCGTTCGGCGGTCTCAGGACATCCGATCCGACGGCATTCCCGTGGAAGGCCGAGTTTGCAACGTGGCTCCCGATGGCGGTCGTTGGCACGGCCTGCTGGGCGTGGCAGTGGTCGAGCGTCCTGGCTCGCCGTCGTTTCAACCCCGAAGAAGAGGCGAACTCAACGATCCGCCGGACGTTCCTGTATCTCACCATGGGCGTCGCCCTCGTTGCCGGGCTCGGCAGCGCCACGGTGATCCTGTACCGGTTGGTCGGGTCGTTGCTCGGGGCGAGCCTGACTGGAAACGCCATTTCGGAGCTCTCGACGCCGGTCGGCGCGGTCGCGGTCGCGGTCGCGGTGCTCGTCTACCACGGGCTCCAGCTCCGTCGAGATCAGGCGTTACGCAGCGAGGGTCCGGCCTCGCCCGTGGCGCCAGTCGGCGCTCCGGTGGCGGCTGTGGCTCCGGTGGTGGACGTGGCTCCGGCTCCGGTCGGCGCCCCGCAGGCGGCTCCGGTCGCGGCCCTCGCCACCGACCTCTCGGCGATGACGGCTGACCGGGCGCTCGTCCTTGTCGGTCCGGCCGGGGCCGATCTCGATTCCGCGCTGGCTGCGGCGCGCGCGGTCCTCCCGGAGGGGATCCGCTTGGAGGAACCGTCGGCTGAGCCCGAGGACGCCTGAGGTCGTGACAGGGCCCCGTCTGTCCCTGGCTTGAGGCCCGCAGCGACTCGTTGAGGCTCGCGGCGACTCGTTGAGGCCCGCGGCGACTCGTTGCGGCTCGCGGCGACTCGTTGAGGCTCCGGGGTCGGATTGCCCGAGGTCCTGCCGCGATTCAGCGCAGTTCGTGGCGCAGGGCAGAGCGTGCGGCATGGAACCCGCTCATGCCGTGGATGCCGCCGCCCGGTGGCGTCGACGAAGAGCACAGATACAGACCCGCGCCCAACCGGTATGGATCCAGTGCGGGCCAGGGCCTGAACAGGAGCTGCCTGATGTCGCCGATTCCGCCGTTGATGTCCCCACCGACGTAGTTCGCGTTGTGGGCCTCCATCGCCGCCGGCCCGTGGACGGAGCGGCCGATGATTCGGTCGCGAAATCCCGGAGCGAAGCGCTCCACCTGGGCCTCGATGCGGTCGGTCATGTCCACCGTCGACCCGGACGGCACATGGCAATAGGCCCAGGCTGTGGTCTGGCCCGGGGGCGAGGCCGGCGCTCGGGATGGATCCCATGGGCCGTGCTGCACGAACAAGACGTACGGGCGCTCCGGGTGCCGGCCGGCGGCGACCTCCGCTTCGGCCGCGGCTACCTCCTCGAGCGTGCCGCCGAGGTGAACGGTCGCGGCTCGGCTCGGACCGTCCGCCGTCCACGGAACCGGTCCACCCAGGGCCCAGTCCACCTTGAACACGCCGGAGCCGTAGCGGAAGCGCTGCGCGCGCGTCCGGACCCGGGCTGGCAAGCGGTCCCCGGCGATCGCCAGCAACTGGCGCGGCGTGACATCGAAGAGCACGGCTCGGGCGGCCGGCAAGGAAGCGATCGCATCCACCCGGTGGCCTGTGACAACCTCGCCGCCAAGATCGCGAAGCTCTGCCACGAGGGCGTCGGTCACCGCGGACGAACCGCCGCGCGCCATGGGCCAGCCGACGGCATGCCCGAATGTTGCCAGCGCGAGTCCGTATGAGGCGCTCAGTGGCCGATCGAGACGGAGCATCGCGTGCGCGGCCACGCCGGCGAAGAGTGCCCGAGCCGGCGTGTCTCTGAACAGCGAGCGCGCCAACCGTTCTGCAGAG
>JAYWFP010000185.1:0-9681 GCA_043778745.1 Chloroflexota bacterium | reverse complement strand
TGGGCTACAGCTATCGAACCGAAGGCTCGAGCCCGGCGGGCGGCATTGCGCCGATCGTGCGCTCCGGGACGCAGACCAGCCTCACCTGGACCCTGGACACCTACGCCGCGAAGGGCATCCCGGCTGCTCGGCTCCTGCTCGGCCTCCCCTACTACGGGCGCTCCTGGACGACCACAACAGGGCTGCTCAATGCCTCGACGACGGGTTCCGCGGGCGTGTTCATCCCGAGCAACCACTTGTCCGGAATCCCGGACGGGACGGTGATCAATCATGACCAGCTCGAGGGGGCCAAGTGGTTTGCCCTCCAGGATCCGACCACGGGGATCTGGACCCAGACCTATTTCGACGACCCGATCACGCTGCGCGCCAAGTACGACCTGGCGAACCAGCGTGGACTTGGCGGGGTCGGGATCTGGACGCTCGGCTACGACCGCGGCATTGCGGGCTATTGGGATGCACTGGCGGCATCCTTCGCGACCGTCCGGATCGCCGGAGCTGATCGCTACGCCACCGCGGCGGCCATCGCGAACGACGCGTTCCAGCCGGGCATTGATGTCGCCTACGTCGCCACCGGGACGGACTTTGCCGACGCGCTGGCAGGCGCCGCGGTCGCCGGTGCGAAGCATGCCCCGGTCCTGCTCGTGACGCCGAATGCCATCCCCGCCTCGACGGCGGCTGCGATAACTCGACTGCTGCCGAATCGGATCGTGGTCGTGGGCGGTCCGGCGTCCGTCTCGGACGCCGTCGTGACCAGCCTCGGGGCCATGGTGCCGGGCGGCGTCGTCCGGTTCGCGGGACTCGATCGCTATCAGACGGCTGCCACGCTGTCGGCCGCGACGTTCCCCGATGGCGCGTCGACCGCCTACCTGGCATCGGGCACAGGTTTTGCCGATGCCATCTCGGCAGCACCTGCGGCGGCTCGTGACGGTGGCCCGGTGTTGCTGACAAACGCGCTGGCACTGCCTGACGCGACCGCGCAGGAACTGACTCGCCTCGCTCCAGCGCGGGTTGTGGTCGTGGGCGGGGCGTCGGTCGTCAGCGACGCGGTGCTGGCCTCGATCGCCGGCCTTCTGCCCGGTGCGACCGTCACGCGCCTTGCAGGAGCCGATCGGTACGCTACATCGGCTGCAGTCGCGGGAACCTTCGAAACGGGTCTTCCGGTGGTGTACGCGGCCACAGGCCTTGGATTCGCCGATGCGCTCGCGGCCGCCGCCGCCGCGGGGTCCATGGGATCACCGATGGTCCTCACCATGCCGGGATCCCTGCCCGCACCAATTCTCGCTGAGATCATCCGCCTCAATCCCTCGCATGCGATCGTCGCCGGGGGGGTTGGAGCGGTCGGCGACGCCGTCGTGCGATCGATCCGGGACGCCGTCGCCGCGTCCTGACGTACGCGATCGCGGCACGGTTGACAGTCCTGCGTCGCCTCCGGACACTTATTTGACCAAGGATTGCCGTCCCGAGCGTCGAAGGAGTTCCATGCCGATTTTCCGATCTGTCATCGCATCGATCGCCCCGAAGGCCACCGTGCGTGCCCACTGCGACCTCCCGTGCGGCGTCTACGACCCCGAGCAGGCCCGCATCGAGGCCGAATCCTGCTACCGAATTGTCGAGAAGTACGCCGCCAACGAGGATGTCGCGTATCGGACGCGCGCGGTCGCCATCAAGGAGCAGCGGGCGGACCTGGTGAAGCATCACCTCGACGTCCTATGGCACGACTACTTCAAGCCCGAGCATCTCGAGGCGGTCCCGAACCTCCACGACCTGTTCTGGCAGGCGACCAAGCAGGTTTCGAAGGTCAAGGCCTCCACCGACCTGGCCGACGCCAAGCGGCTCCTCGAGCTCGTGGACCAAGTGGACGCGGCCTGGAAGGCGACCGGTGGCCCGTCCAAGACGCGCGTGGCCGGTCGGCCCGGCTGACCTCCCCCGATGCCCCGGTCTGGACCCGGGTACCCAGCAGAGCGTCGGTGACCGGAGAGCCCGAGGATCCCGTGCCTACCCCGCATCGACCACGGTCGCTCCGCAATCGGTTGCGCGGGCCGTGGCGGGTCGTGGTTCAGGAGGGCTCGATGCTGCCCGGGATCGCTCCGGGTGACTGGCTCCTGGTCGACCCCACGACCCGCGTCTGGCCCCGGAACGGCAGCGTGGTGGTCTTCCGCGAGCCGATCTCGGATGAACTTGCCATCAAGCGGGTCCGTGCCCGGGCCGGCGAACGGGTCCCGTTCAACGGCGGCTACATCGTTCTGAGCGAGGGCGAGGCATGGCTCGAGGCCGACGCGTCGCCGACCATCGCCGCGGATGCCGGGTTCGGCGCACCCATCGACTCCGATCGGTTCGGGCCCGTTAGGGAGGACCTCCTGGTGGGTCGTGTCTGGTTTCGCTACGGGCCCCGGGGACGAATCGGAAGGATCGGTCGGCCGCCCGGAACGTGACGGAAGGGCGCGTGACGGATCGGCGCCCAATGTCGCCCGCACTGGGCCGGACCGGCACGCATGCCGTGGCCCTCGTATCCTCGGGTCATGCATGACCTGCGGCTTGATGCCAACCTCCCGCTTCCATCAGCCCCCGAACCATGGGTCGGGTCCGAGATGCCGACTCCACGACCTGGAGTCCCCTACCACCTGACCGAGATGATCGCGGCCGAGCCGGCCCTCGCCGAGCGCGTCCTGAATCGACTCTCGGGTCCCGGACCCGCTGCCGAGCTCGCGAACGCGATCCGGACCGCGGCGGGTGCAGGCCGCCCGATCATCGTGGTCGGCTGCGGAACGAGTGAGCACGGCGCCGTGGCCGTGGCGGAGGTCCTGCGCGATGCCCACCGCGTCCTGGGCCTGCCGTCGGAGCTGGGCGTCGGTGGCTCACCGATCGCGGTCCAGGCGTTCGAGGGAGGGCTCGAGTCGGCACTGGGCGGGACGGGCGGGGTCGTCATCGGGGTGAGCCACGAAGGCGGTACCCAGGCGACCTACCGGGCCATGAGTGCGGCGCGCGAGACCGGGTCGACGGTGGCGATGATCACTGCCGCAGCCGGGTCCCCCGGCGGCATCTTTGCCGATATCACCGTCACGACCGACGAGATGGACCAGAGCTGGTGCCACACCGTCGGATACCTGTCGCCGATCCTGGCCGGTATCGCGGTTGCCGGCCACCTGACCGGCACGCCCATCGCGCCGGCCGAAGCACGTAATCTTCTCGGCGCCGGCCTCGCGCCCAGCACCACGGCCGCTCTGGCGGGGATGGCCGAGCGACTGTCCGAGCGCAGGCACCTCGTGATGATCGGCAGCGGGATTGACCGCATCGCCGCGCGCGAACTGACCCTCAAAGTGGAGGAAGGGGCGCAGATCCCGTCCGCGATGCGGGACCTCGAGACGATGCTCCACGGCCACCTTGCCGGGACTGGGTCGGACACGGGCCTGGTGCTGATCCTCGCCGACGCAGCGGCGCGCGGACCGCGAACCGCGCGAGCACTCGGGTTGCTGCGCGCCTGTCATGAGCTCGGAATCACGGTCGGGCTGATCGGGTCCGCGGTCGTCGCCGGCGAGATCGATGTTCATCTCACGCCTGCCGGTCGGGCGCTGATCCCTGACGGGGTGGGATTCGACGGGGCGGCGGCCGCCCTCATCGGTACGGCGATTCCGTTGCAACGACTCGCGGAGCAGCTCGCCGTGCAGCGGGGCGTCAATCCCGATGCCATTCGACGCGATGATCCGCACTACCTGGCGGCCGTCGACGCGGCGGGTTGATCCGGGTCGTCATCGGGACCCGGGATCATTTGTGCTGGTGCTGCACAAACATGTGATAGGCTCGATCTTTCGTGGGCAAATGCAGACGAAACAAATCGGCGCGGAGGGCTGACGGATGGCGCAGGAATTCTTCCCCCAGGTGATTGGTCGCATCCCGTTCGGAGGGATCGGATCGGACGATCCCCTGGCGTACAAGGTCTATCAGCCCGACCGAATCGTGCTTGGCAAGCGGATGGAGGATCACCTCCGCGTCGCGGTCTGCTATTGGCACTCGTTCAACTGGCCGGGCTCCGATGTCTTTGGCGTCGGGACGTTCGACCGGCCGTGGCTCGTCCCTTCAATGGAGCCCATGGCGGCGGCTCGCCTGAAGCTCGCGGCCGCATTCGAGTTCTTCGAGAAGCTCGGTACACCCTTCTACACGTTCCACGATCGGGATATGGCGCCCGATGGAGCCACCTTCGCCGAGGCAACCGCCAACCTCCACGCGATCGTCGATGAGGCCGAGGGCCACATGGCGCGAACCGGCGTCCGGCTCCTGTGGGGCACCGCCAACCTGTTCAGCCACCCACGGTATGCGGCGGGAGCAGCCACCAACCCGGATCCCGACGTCTTCGCCTACGCGGCCGCCCAGGTCAAGGTCATGCTCGAGGTCACGAAACGACTCGGCGGCACCAATTACGTGCTGTGGGGCGGCCGCGAAGGGTATGAAACGCTTCTCAACACGGACCTCATGCGCGAGGAGCAGCAGCTCGCGCGATTCCTGGGCCTGGTCGCCGAGCACAAGGCTCGCATCGGGTTCACCGGAAAGCTGCTTCTGGAGCCCAAGCCGCAGGAACCCACGAAGCACCAGTACGACTACGACTCCGCCACCGTTCATGGGTTCCTCGCGCGGCATGGTCTCGAGTCCGAGTTCGGGACCAACCTCGAGGCAAACCACGCCACGCTCGCCGGCCACAGCTTCCAGCACGAGATTGCAACCTCGATCGCGCTCGGCCTGTTCGGCAGCATCGACGCCAATCGCGGCGACTACCAGAACGGCTGGGACACGGACCAGTTCCCCAACTCCGTCGATGAGCTGGCGCTGGCCCTCTACGAGATTCTGCGCGGCGGCGGATTCACGACCGGCGGGTTCAACTTCGATACCAAGCTCCGACGCCAGAGCATGGATCGGCTTGACCTGTTCCATGCGCACATCGGCGGAATCGACACGCTGGCGCGTTCGCTGCTCGTGGCCGCCACCATGATCGAGCAGGGCACGATCGAGGCCAGCCGCGAGGCTCGTTACGCCGGCTGGCAGGGCGAGTTGGGCCGCTCGGTCACCGGCGGATCGGCGACGCTCGACTCCCTTGCGGCCGCCGTGCTCAAGGGCGGCATCGATCCCGCCCCGGTTTCCGGGCACCAGGAATACCTCGAGAACCTCGTGAACGGGGCGATCTGGGAGACCGACGCGCGGCCCTCGGCCTCGAACGGCGACTGAGGCGTGGGGTTTGTTGTCGGGATCGACGTCTCGACGACCGCCACCAAGGCCGTCCTGATCGACCCGGTCGGCCGCGTCGTCGGGATCGGCACGGCCGAGTACGGCGTGCAGAGCCCGCACCCGCTCTGGAGCGAGCAGGATCCCGCCTCCTGGTGGGAAGGGCTCCAGACGGCAATGCAATCGCTCCTCGCCTCGACGGGCGCCTCTGGCGAGGACATCGAGGGCATCGGACTCACCGGGCAGATGCACGGAGCCGTGCTGCTCGATGGCGAGAATCGAGTGCTCCGCCCGGCCATCCTGTGGAACGATCAGCGGACAAGCGCAGAGTGCGAGGAGATCCGGGCGCGCGTCGGCGCTGATCGCCTCATCAGGATCACCGGGAACGACGCGATCACCGGTCTGACCGCGCCGAAGCTGCTCTGGGTTCGCCGGCATGAACCGGACATCTGGGCACAGGTCCGGCACGTGCTGTTGCCGAAGGACTACCTCCGCCTGCGATTGACCGGCGGCTACGCCATGGACAAGGCCGACGGCGCGGGAACCCTCCTCTTCGATCTTGCAGCACGCGACTGGTCGCCGGAGGTGCTTGCCGGCCTGGACCTGGACCCGGCGTTCTTCCCGCCGACCCATGAGGGGCCGGCGATCACCGGCGCGGTGACCGAATCCGCCACCGCGGCCACGGGCCTCAAGGCCGGCACGCCGGTCGTCGCGGGAGGCGGTGACCAGGCGGCGAATGCCGTCGGCGTCGGTGTCGTGGACGAGGGCACGGTTGCCCTGTCGCTCGGGACATCGGGTGTCGTCTTCGCCGCCACGAGGTCCCCCATCCACGACCCGGCGGGCCGTGTCCATGCCTTCTGCCACGCGGTCCCCGACCGATGGCACCTCATGTCCGTGATGCTGTCGGCGGCCGGGAGCCTCCGCTGGTTCCGCGATGCGGTCGCGCCCGAGATCGGATTCGGCGACCTCGCTGCGGCGGCAGCCGACGTCCGGGCTGCCGAGGACGGGCTGTTCTTCCTGCCGTACCTGACCGGAGAGCGAAGCCCGCATCCGGACCCACTGGCCCGTGGCGCGTTCGTTGGCCTGACCCTCCAGCACGACCGCCGCCACCTGACCCGGGCGGTCCTCGAAGGTGTCGCGTTCGGGCTACGTGACGGGCTCGACCTCATGATCGCGGCAGGCATGCCTGCGCCGACGGAGATCCGCGCTTCGGGTGGCGGCCTTGCCAGCCCCGCCTGGCGCCAGATCCTGGCCGACGTGCTCGACGCTGAGCTCGCTACTCCGTCCACCACGGAAGGGGCGGCTTTCGGAGCGGCGGTCCTGGCCGCGGTCGGGGTCGGCTGGTTCCGGGACGTGCCGTCAGCGACAGCAGCGCTGGTGCGAACGACGCCGGCCGCTATGCCCGGCCCGGGGCGCGCGATGTATGCCGAGGCGCACGGCACCTATCGAGACCTCTACCCCGCCCTGGCGCCGATCTTCCATCAGGCGTGAGGTGGGAGCGCGCCTAGCCGCGCAACTCGATGGCCGCCTTGTCCGCTTCGGTTACATCCCCGGGCTGCTTGCCCATGATGATCATCCCGAGAACTTCGTCCGGCGTGACGGAACCCTTTTCGACGGTGCCCACGATCTGGCCGTGATACATCACGCTGATGCGATCAGACAGGTCGAAGACGTCATGGATATCGTGGCTGATGAGGAAGATCCCGATTCCCTCGCTCTTGAGCTGGCGGACGAGATTGCGGACCTGGCCCGTCTCCGCCGGCCCGAGCGCCGCGGTCGGCTCGTCCATGATCAGGATCCTGGCATTGAAATACACGGCACGGGCGATCGCCACGGCCTGACGTTGCCCGCCGGACAGGGACTTGACCGGCATCTTGAAACGGGTGAAGTTCGGGTTCAGGCGACCCATGACGCGACGCGTTTCGGCTTCCATCGCCGAGTCATCGAGCGACCCGACGCGGGTCGTCTTCTCGCGACCCAGGAACAGGTTGCCGGGGGCGTCGAGATTGTCGGCGAGCGCGAGCGTCTGGTAGATCGTCTCGATCTTGTGTGACTTCGCATCGCGCGGATTGCGAATCGTCACGGGTCGGTCGTCGACGAGAATCTGGCCCTCATCGGCCGGGTGAGCGCCCGAGAGCACGCGCATGAGCGTGGACTTGCCTGCGCCGTTGCCGCCGACGAGTCCCACGACCTCGCCCGGATAGAGGTCGAGCGTCACGTCCTCGACGGCGTGCACGCCGCCGAAGGCGACGTTGATGTTGCGCATGCTGACGAGCGGCGTTCGCTCTGCAACGGTCACGGGTCAGCCCTCCTTGCCGTTCACGAACCGCGCCGGCGGTTGAAGGTGTCGAAGCCGACCGCGAGGATCAGCACGATGCCGGCCACGACGTTCTGGCCAGGCGCGTTGACGCCCATGAAGCTGAGACCGTAGGCCAGAGACTGCATGACGAACGCGCCGATCACGGCGCCTGGGATCGTGCCGATGCCTCCGGCGAACGACGTCCCGCCGACGACGGCCGCGGCGATCACGTAGAGCTCATAGCTCTGTCCAACGTCGAGCGTCGCGCCGTTGAGCCGAGCCGACGCAATCGCAGCGGCAAGGGCACACAGCATGCCCATCAGGACATAGGTCTTGAGGATCGTCAGGCGGGTGTTGATGCCGGCGAGATCCGCCGCATCGGGATTTCCGCCGTAGGCGTAGACGTAACGGCCGAACCGGCGCCTCGTAGCGATCACGGTCATGACGATCGTGACGCCGATCAGCAGGATGATCGGATTCGGGAACCCAGTCGGAATCACCCAGCCACCTGCGGGCGCCGGTCCCCAGTTCTGCTCGGTGGCAATCCGATTGGCGAGACCCTGCGGCCACAGGTTCGCATTGGCAAACGCGGCCACGCCGATCATGACGACGGAGCCAACGGTGCCGAGCAGGATCTCGGCCCACACCGGCCTGACGGGAAAGTCGAACCGCCGACGTTGGCGCCGACCGTTGACGAGGAGCGCGATGATCGCCAGGCACCCGACGATACCGAGGATCCAGGTCAAGGGGCCGCCGATCGATCCCTGCGCGCCGCCACCGATGAGCTGGAAGCTGGGATCCAGGCCCGACACGGCTGCGCCGCTGGAGAGATACCAGACGACGCCCCTGATCGAAAGCAGACCACCGAGGGTGACGATGAACGAGGGCACCCCGACGTAAGCGATGATGAAACCCTGGAGCGCGCCCACGAGCGCCCCGAGCCCGATTCCGAGGCCGAGAGCGATGGCCCAGCGGAAGGGGAAGTCCGGCCCGATCCCGAGGATGTTCGGCATCCAGTCGGTCATCAGCAGGGCGTAGGTCATGGCGATGAGGCCGACCAGCGATCCCACCGAGAGGTCGATATTTCGCGAGACGATCACCAGGACCATGCCGGTCGCGATGATCGCCACACCCGACGCCTGCACGGCCAGCGTGACCATGTTGGTGGGCTGGAAGAACTTGCCGCCACTGAGAATGTTGAAGATCAGGAGGATCGCCCCAAGGGCGACGAGCATGCCGAAGAGTCGTAGATCGATTTCGGTCTGAGCGATGAGGCCACGTATCGGCGGTCGCCGGGGAGGCTGAGTCTTTGCCGAGACTGGTGCCGCGTCGGCCATGTTCGTCACGACGGCTCTCCTGGCCATGAGGTATAGAGACCAGCGCCCCCGGGAGGATCCCGGGGGCGCTGGTGAAATGACTAGGTCAGCGGTCGGAGACCGCTACTTGCAGGCAGCCGGCGCCGTAGCGGCGTCGACGCCCTTGCAGAGGTCAGCCTTCGTGATGAAGCCCGCATCGATGGCCACCTGGAGGGTGTCCGCCGTGAGAGGCGTCGGCTGAAGGATGAAGGACGTCACCGTGACCCCGCCCGGGGTCTTGAACGGCTGGGCAGCAAGCCCCGGGACCGGAGCGACGGACGCGTCGATCAGGCCGTCAGGAAGCTTGAGTTCAGCCATCTTCGTGCCGGCGCAGAGAGCAAGCGCAGCGGCGCCTGCGGCCTTGCCGAGCTCGTTGGAATTCTTGAAGACATCGACGTACTGCTTGCCCAGGGCAACGTTGTTCAGGTTGGCGGAGTCACCATCCTGGCCGCTCAGGGGCGGGTAGCCGTATGACTTCGCGGTGAGCGCTGCGACGACGCCGAGCGCCGTGCTGTCGTTCTCCGCGAGGATGGCGTCGATCTTCGTACCGTCGGCGACGGCCTTGTCGATGATCGCTTCCATGTTGGACTGGGCCTTCTCGGTCTTCCAACCGTCGGTGTAGGTCCCGTCAGGCCCGTTGAGGATCTTGATGTCGCCCGAGGCGACCTTGTCCTTGAGGCCGGCTTCGTCCCAGCCCTGCGGCAGGAACGTGGAGGCGTTGGCATCACCCTGGTCGCCCTTGATCAGGACGTAGTTGCCCTTCGGCACCTTGGCGATGATGGCGGCCGCTTCGGCCTTGCCGACGAGGACGTTGTC
>JAYWFP010000184.1:0-4124 GCA_043778745.1 Chloroflexota bacterium | reverse complement strand
GGGCCCGGATCGCTGCGATCGTCATCGGCTTCGCGGGTGTCGCGGTGATCGTCGGGACCGAGGGCCTGCGGATCGGGCCCGATGCCTGGGTCGGCGTGACGCTGGCGGCGCTCGCCTCATCGCTGTACGGGATTGGGCTGACGTTCGCGCGTCGCAACCTGTCCGGCCACGAACCGCTCGAGCTGGCGTTCGGGCAGCTGGCCGCCGGTGCCGTGCTCCTCGCCCCGTTCGCACTCCTGACGTCAGGATCGGCCCACCCAACGGTCGCCTCGGGTGCCGCGATCCTGGGCATCGCGATCTTCTCGACCGCCATCGCCTGGCCCCTCCTGTTCCGGCTGAACCGTCAGGTCGGCCCGCTCGCCACGAGCACCATCCCGTTCCTGAACCCGATCTTCGGGGTCCTGTGGGGCGCGCTGTTCCTCCACGAGCTCGTCACCCTCAGCCTGCTCGGTGGCGGGCTTCTTGTGTTCATCGCGCTCGCGCTGATCCTCGACATCCGGCCCCGCCGCGCGCCGCGGGTCACCCCGGCTTCGTAGATCCGACAGCGACGGAGCCTGATCGATCTGGTTCATCAAACCGAGCCCAGCCACGCTCGCCCGGTCATCCAAATCGACGGATCCGATGCATGGCCAAGCTTGTCCGCCGCGATTCTGATGAACCAGCCCGATCGCGGCGGCCGGGCGCGGTGGCGGCGGCGCCTCAACCGAGGCAAGTCAACGCGCGACAGTCTGGTTTCTTGTCCGTAAGCCAGGTTTCGAGCAGCCGGCGAAAAGCATCGAAGGCGTCCGTCACCGGCTGGCCCTGGTAGTGGCCGCACGCCTCCACTCCGATGGTCGCCTCGCAATGTTCGTGGGTTGCGACCCCGTATGTGCGGACGAAATAGTCCTCGTCGTGGCGGTGGAAGGCACGGCGGTACCCGATTTCATGGTGTCGGAGCTCGTACTTGTACTCGACACAGGCCCATTGGTCCCGGTCGATCAGTTGCCAGCGTTCGAACAGTTCGAGATCAGCACCTCTCGATCCGTGCGGCGTGGGGAGGCGCCCCTCGAGGTCGATGACCAGGCTTCCGTCCCGCTCCCGTCCCAGCCTGATCTCGTCGCGATCATCGGGCGGTAGCAGGGCGACGGCATATCGCTCGAGCTCTTCGACCAGATCGGCGAGATAGGTGAGGAGCTCGTTTGTTGACGCCAGCGTCACCCGCGAGCCATCCTGCGCGCCGCAGGAAGATGCTCTCCCTCCCCAATCACGACGTGCCGCCGAGTAGGGGCGATCGTCACGCGTCGACGTCGTGGCACGAAGCCCTCGCGCCAGAGGTCGAAGGCAGCGATGGGAATGCGCGTGATGCGGGGCGAAACCCGAAGGGCCGGCAGCGCCCCCCGATTCACGAGATCGAGGACGGCGTCATCGCTGATCTCCAGGATCTCGGCAACTTCCCGAGGCGTGTAGTAGAGCTTGGCCATGGTCTCCGAACCTCAATAGCGGTATCTCTCACTATACCGCTGTGTCCGCTTGCGCCAAGATCCGGGAATTCGCACCGCCTCACCGCGCGCTTGGGAGATCGGAGGCCCGAGCCGGGCCGCCCCCGTGCCGGCTCGGTACTCGGTTCGGGACCTGGGGCGCGCCTGGCCCGGCCCGGCGCGGCGCACCGCCGTGGGCGCCCACGTAAGCCTTGCTTCCGGAAAATCGTCTCATACTATTGACATGTGTTGGCTAAGTGGCCAATGTATAACACATGTCCCGCCCTAGACGACACCCGTTCCCCGATTCCGGCCGACGCGCTCAGGCTCTCGGCGAGCGGCTGCGCCTGGCGCGCCTGCGACGCCGGATCTCGGAGACCGAGATGGCGGCCCGCGTCGCCGTTTCGCGGATGACGATCCGGCGCCTCGAGCGTGGTGATCCAGCCGTCTCCCTCATGATCGTGCTCCGCGTTCTCGAGGTCCTCGATCTTGAGCGTGACGTTGACCTCCTGGCTCGCGACGACGAATTGGGGGCACGCATCCAGGACGCCAACCAGCCGGGTCCTCGACGGGCCGTGCGACGGAGCCTCGCGGATGAGCTCTGACAGGCGCTCGGAGGTTGTTGTTTATCTCGACGCCCCGGAGCTCGGGCCGCGCCGTCCGGTCGGCGTCTTGCATGCCGCGCGCGGGACGCGACCCGTGATCTCCTTCACCTATGCGCGGAGCTGGCTGGCGTCTCGGGATCGCTTCCCGATCGATCCTGCCCTGCCGCTGGTCGACCCTGACCAGTATGTCCAGGACGGCGCGTTGCCTGGCATCCTGGCCGATACGGCCCCTGATCGCTGGGGTCGCACGCTCCTCGACCGACGGGAGGTGGCCTCCGCACGCGAGGAGGGTCGCCGACCACGGACGCTGCACGACTGGGACTATCTGCTGGGCGTCAGTGACGTCACTCGCATGGGCGCTCTCCGCCTTGCTGCCCGTCCGGGCGATGAGACCTTCCTCGACGACCGCGAGCAGTCCGTTCCGCCCATGGCGCGGCTCCGGGAACTCGAGCACGCCTCGCGGATGCTTGACGCGAGCCCATCGCGCCTTCGGGACGAAAGTGCGTTCCTTGCCCTTCTGCTCGCGCCCGGCAGCTCGCTCGGTGGCGCGCGCCCAAAGGCGAACTTCGTCGCCGAGGACGAGAGCCTCTGGATCGCAAAGTTCCCCTCGCGGGCCGACATCCGTGAGATCGGCGCCTGGGAGTACCTGCTCACCGAGCTTGCGGCACGGGCGGGGATCCGCGTTCCCGAACGCCGCCTGCTCCGGCTCGGCGGCGAGGGCCGGACGTTCGCCGCACGACGATTCGATCGGACGGGCCAGGATCGAAAAATGTACGCGTCGGCGATGACCCTGATCGGCAAGAACGATGGTGAGGAGGCGAGCTACCTCGAGATTGCGATGGCGATCGCGGATCACGGGGCGCCGACCACCATCGGCCAGGATCTCGAGCAGCTCTTCCGGCGGGTGGTCTTCAACGTGCTGATGGCAAACCGTGACGATCACCTGCGCAACCACGGTTTCCTGCGCGATCCGCAGGGCTGGCGACTGGCGCCCGCTTTCGATCTCAATCCGACGCCCGAGAAGGCTGAGCACTCACTTGCGATCGATGCGCGTGACGGCCAGCCAAATCTCGACCTTGTGCGAGACACGGCTCCCTGGTATCGAATCAAGCGAACGAGAATGGACGAGATGGTTGGCGAGGTTCGCTCGGCCGTTTTGACCTGGCCCGCGGTTGCCGGCGATCTGGGCCTCGCCGCTCACGAAGTGGCGCTGATGGCCGAAGCCCTGGCGGTCATGTAGTCCGCGGCGGCCGCCCGGTTCTGGCTGAATGTGACAAACCTGACTGAGGCGGGAAGTAGTCTCACGTCGTCCGCTTCTCGAAACGCGGCTCGTGCTCAAGTGTGGCCTTATGGTCGGTCAAATGGGCCTTCTGGTGACCATCTGGCACGAAATTGGTGAATAGCTCCCGCCTGGTGCGCATCTGACAAGAACGCGCTGATTTGACAAGTCGTGCGGGCCGGCCCAGAACGCGAGGCTCGGGGCTCGGGGCTCGGGGCGACGGGCCCCGGGCCCCGCGGGCCGGCCCGGCCCCGCACAAGCCGGGCCCGACCGAACCCCCTGACCATCGGGGGATCGAGCGGTCCTCCGCCCCGGCTAGACTGCCGCGAGATGGAGACGCCTGCGACTTCGGAGCCCGCACAGTACCCGGAGTCCGTGCCCGGCCCCACCTTCACGAGCCTGACGCTGGTCCTGCCTGCCTTCAACGAGGCGGAACGGATCGGGCCGGCGCTTGATGAGCTGTTCGCGTACCTCGACCCGCCGCCGGCCGATGCGGAGGAGCCATCGGCCGACGCCGCGTCCGCCCGGGCCTCATCCGCGCTCCCGGCCCGGATCCGCGTTCTGGTGGTCGATGACGGCAGCACGGACCGGACGGCTCACCTCGTCCTGGACCGCGCCGAGGCCTCGCGGCCGGAGGCCCATCGGTGTCGCCTCGAGCTCCTGCGCGTGCCGCACGGCGGGAAAGGCGCTGCCGTCCGGGCGGGCATGCTGGCCGCGACCGGTGAGGTCGTCGTCTTCACGGACGCGGACATGGCGACCCCGCCCGATCAACTCCCGCTGCTC
>JAYWFP010000183.1:0-4127 GCA_043778745.1 Chloroflexota bacterium | reverse complement strand
GCTGATGCGCTGCCGGTCGTTGCCACCTATCAGGGCGTCAACGTCGAGCAGATCGTCAACCTGAAGGCGGACCTCGTGATTGCCGGTGGCCTCAGCTTTACGCCGCCCGCCTCGGTCACACAGCTCCGCAGCCTTGGGATCCCGGTGATCGTCCTGTACGCGGAATCAGTTCGCGATGCCCTGTCCGGGATCGATGCGGTGGGCGCGGCAACAGGACACACGGAAGAGGCGAGCTCCCTCACGGCGGCCATGCGGGCCGAGTTCGACCGGCTTGGCGCGCTCACCCAGAGTCTTCCGAAGCCCCTCACGTTCTACGAAATCGATGCGACCTCGGACATCTACACCGTGCCCGCCGGTTCCCTCTATGAGGAGCTGCTCCGCCTGGCCGGGGCGGACCCGATCACGACCGATGCGAGCTACCAGATCTCGCTCGAGAAGCTCATCACTGCCAACCCGGCGGTGATCCTGCTCGGGGATGGCGGCTACACCACCCCGGCCGACGTCGTCGCCCGTCCGAACTGGTCCGCGATCAAGGCGGTCGTGGACGGGGCGATCTATCCCGTCAACGACACGCTCATCACCCGACCCGGACCGCGCCTGGTAGAGGGCCTTCGGGCATTGATCAAGACCCTGCACCCGGAGGTCCAGACCTGAGCTCCGCAACGCGCGCAGGGCTCCTCGGCCCGCGACCCCGCGCCGGTATTCGCGCCGTCCTCGCGCGGCGCCCGGTCCTCCTCGGGGTGATCGGGTTGATGCTCCTCGCGCTGGCGCTGGTGGCCGGCATCGCGGCGGGGTCGGTCGTGATCCCGCCCGGTGACACCATCGGGATCCTCGGCCGCCGCTTGCTCGGCCTGAACGTCACGCCGACCTGGACGTCAGCAGCCGAGACGATCGTCATGGACCTGCGACTGCCGCGGGTCCTGACGGCGATGCTCGTGGGCAGCGGGCTCGCGGTTTCGGGCGCTGCGTTCCAGGGATTGCTGCGCAACCCGCTGGCAGATCCGTACGTGCTGGGCACGGCATCGGGCGCGGCCCTCGGAGCGGCGATCGCGGTCCTGATCCCCGTCCGGACGCTCATCCTCCAGTTCGGCCTGTTGCATGCCCTCGCGTTCGTCGGCGCGCTTGGCGCCGTGTTCGTGGTGTATCGGCTGTCGCGCGTCGGGTCGAGCGCCCCGATGACGAGCCTGCTCCTGACCGGCTACGCCGTGAGCTCGCTGCTCGCGGCCGGACTGGCGATGGCGATGTACCTGTCAGGGACGGGACTGCGCCAGATCTTCGCCTACCTGCTCGGCGGATTCGAGGCCTCGTCGTGGGGTCGGCTTGCGGTGGCCGCGCCGCTGATCGTCATTGCCTGTGTCGTCATCCTGGCGCGGGCGCGTTCGCTCAATGGCCTGCTCCTCGGCGAGGATGCCGCAGCCCACCTCGGCATCGACGTCCGTCGCGAGCGTGCAATTCTCCTGGCCGTCGCATCGCTGGCGACCGCGGCGTCGGTCGCGATTTCCGGGCTGATCGGGTTCGTCGGGCTCGTGGCTCCCCACGTCGTTCGCTTGCTGGTTGGACCCAACGCCCGCCTGGTGATCCCGCTGGCTGCGCTGCTCGGGGCGAGCCTGATGGTCGGTGCGGACCTGATCGCGCGGCTGCTCGGGGAGATCCCGGTCGGCGTGGTCACCGCGGTCGTTGGGGCCCCGTTCTTCCTGGCCCTCCTGCGGCGGGCCAACGCGGGCTACGAACTGTGATCCGGCTCGACGGGGTGTCCGTCGTCTATCGCGATCGCGCCGCCCTCCGGGACGTGACCCTCACCATCGATTCTGGGGAACGAGTCGCAATCATCGGTCCGAACGGGGCCGGAAAATCGACCCTTCTGCGGGTGATTGCCGGATTGCTTCGTCCGGCGACCGGAACTGTGGAACTCGGCGGGGATCGCGTCGATCGCCTTGAGCGGATGACCGTGGCGCGGCGTCTTGCCGTCGTGCCACAACTGCCGGTCCTGCCGTTCGCCACGACCGTCGAGGAGGTCGTTGCCCTGGGCCGCCTGCCGCATGAGCATCCCGTTCGGGGCATGCGGCCCGGCGACAGAGCAGCCGTCGCCGCCGCGATCGAGCGGGTCGGCGTGGGACACCTCCTTGGGCGTGACGCGCGTGAGCTGTCGCTTGGTGAGCGCCAGCTCGTCTTGCTGGCGATGGCGGTCGCACAGGACGCGCCAGTCCTGGTGCTCGACGAGCCAACGATCCATCTCGATCTGCGTCATCAGGTGGAGGTGATGGAGCTGGTCGGCGATCTCAACGCCCGTGACGGAACCACGATCCTCGCCGTCCTCCACGATCTCGGGCTTGCGGCGCATTTCTTCCCGCGGCTCATTCTGCTGGACCGCGGACGCGTGGTGGCCGATGGCTCGCCGACCGAAGTCCTGGCTCCGGACCGGATCCGCGATGTCTTCGGGGTCGATCCCGCGTTTGTCCGACTCAGGACCTGACCCAACACGGGCGACTCCAGAACCGCGGGCCGATCGCCCGACCCCGCGGGCCGATCGCCCGACCCCGCGTGCCGATCGCCCGACCCCGCGTGCTACGCTGCCTGCGTGAATCGAGTGCGCACGGTACGCCGCGTCGCCCGACGCCTCTCTCCGATTGCCGCGATCGTGGTGGCATTCGTGGTCGTCGGATGCAGCGCCACCACCAACCCGTCAACCGAGCCGCAGGGCAGCGGCGCGACGCCGTCCGCGTCGCTGGCCCCGACCGTCGCGCCATCAAGTCCGGACGCATCAACGCCCACGCTGGATCCAGGCCCCACGGCAACCGCGACTGACGTCGGCGCCTCCCCGTCTCCGTCGAATACGGCGAACGGATGCAGCGGGAGCGATGCCAACAGGGCGTTCTTCGATCAGGCGGCCGCAACGATGTCGTGGTCGGTCTATTGCGCGGTGCTTCCGACCGGCTGGTTCGTCGAAGCGGGCAGTTATCGGGTGGCGAACGGCGGCCACCTCAACATCACGTATCGTGGACCGGGTAGCGCTCGCCTCGCGATCGCCGAGGGCAACGTGTGCGACGGCCTTGGCACCGACATCGACGTGTGTGCGCCGCGTGACACGGTCATCGGCCCTGCCGCACTTGGCGACCTGGTTGGCGAGCTTGGGCAAGAGGGCACTGGACTCGTGCTCGATGTCGACCGGGGCGCCAATCCATCATGGCGCGTCACGGGTCTCGGGATTACCGAAACGGATTTCATCGCCCTGTGCGCTGCAATGGTCCGCGTGACCGGCGGCGGCTGAAGCCACACCGTCGATCAGCCCCGGGCGGCCTCGGCGAGCTCAGCAATCGCGTCGGCCATTCGGTCAGGATCGCCGCCTCGTCCAATGAGCGCGGCCGTTGTGCCGAAGTCGGCCACCATACCTGGCGGGCGACTCGACGACGACGATCGGTGCGGGTGACGGCGGTGACGCTTCGGAATACGCAGGCGAGCCCTGCCGGGCATGATGCACGGATGCGCATCGCCGAATTCGAACTGGAACGCTACTTCGCCCGCTGGGAGTTCGCGGTCAAGTACCTCCTGTGCGCCAGCGACGTCCAAGGCTGGTCGATGTCCGAGCTCCTCGAGCACGCGGACGATGAGACCGCCGCGCTGTGGCGCGACCTCCATCTGGGCTACACGGAGGCGCCGGGCCATCCGCTCCTGCGCCGGGAGATCGCCTCGCTCTACGAGACCGCAACGCCTGACGACGTTCAGGTCCTGAATGGGGCCGAGGAGGGGATCTTCGCCGTGGTCAACGTCCTGCTCGGCCCGGGCGACCACGCGATCGTCACGTGGCCGGGCTACCAGAGCCTGTACGAGATCGCGCGGGCCGTGGGCGCCGACGTCTCGCTCCATGAGCTCCGCGAGGACGCTGGCTGGGCGATCGATGTCGAGGCACTTCGGGGCCAGGTCACGCCACGGACGAAGCTGATCGTCATCAACGCCCCGCACAACCCGACGGGCACGCTGCCGGACCGACCCACGTTCGATGCGATCGTGGCGATCACGGCCGAGGCCGGTGCCCACCTGCTCGTGGACGAGGTCTACCGATACCTGGAGTTCGAGGGCGCGGCGCGGCTCCCGGCGGGTGTCGATGCCGGTCCGCACGTCATCTCGCT
>JAYWFP010000182.1:0-4151 GCA_043778745.1 Chloroflexota bacterium | reverse complement strand
GCACTCGTGCCCAGGCATCGTCGAGCTCATCCGCGACCGGGACCAACATCCAGGCCGCCGACGATGCCCACTCCGGAGGAAGGGCATCAGGCGCGAATCGGACCCCCGGTGTCTTGCATCGCTGGATTCGCCCGGCCGGCGTATCCAGGTTGGTGAATACCGGACCCTCCGGCAGGCGGACCAGCACCAGGTCCACGCCCGCGGCGCGCAGCCAGTCCAGTTCCGCGGCTCGACTGGCCGCCTCGTCGACGCCCAGCAGCAACCGGGGCTTGAGGCCGAGTCGTCCGAGCGTCAACGCCCCGTAGGTCGCAGCCCCTCCCAGGCGCCATCCGCGGGAGTCATCGGTGGTGAGATCGCGTGATGCCGACCCGACCACGACCGGTGGGCTCACGCTCGGTGAACCGTATACTCGACACGTCGGCCGTACTTGACGGCCCCCGGTTGAGGAGCGAGACGATGCATTTCTACGAGCTCCACGAAGGGGAGGGCGATATCTTCTTCGATGTCCTTCTGTTCCGCGACGAGGAGATGGATGCCGAGGAATTCTTCGGCGTCGTCCAGTCGATCCGGCGCGAGCTCCAGGACTCGTTCGAGACGGACACCCTGGTGGAAGCCATCGCCCAGGAACTGGAGCGACAGTACGGGTTCGTATTCGTTTCTGATGATCGGCTGACGGCGGCGGTCAACGTCAGCAAGGTTGACGCCGACAACTTCCTGGCAGATCTCGAGACCGAGGACTCAGACGACGACATGCCAACGGTGACCGGTGACGCCGACTATCGCGGCGTGTACGCAGAGTTCGAGCCGCCCGAGGCGGATCCGAACTGACGCTGCCGGTCGGGGTCACGGCCGCCGGTCGGGGGCAGTCCTTCCGGTCGGGGGCATGGCTGCCGTCGCTGGCGACCGGATGGATCCCTAACGACTGAATAGAATTTCCAGCACGTCGCCGTCGCGGACCCGATAGGTCCGACCCTCAGACCGCAGTCGACCCGCCTTCCGGGCCTCCGCCATCGAGCGAAGCTTCAGCAGATCCTCGTAGGAGACCGTCTCGGCTCGAATGAACCCCTTGGCCAGGTCTGTGTGGATCGCGCCGGCTGCGTCGACGGCGAGACTCCCATCGGGAATGGGCCACGCCCGCACCTCGTCGGGACCCGCCGTCAGGAACGAGATGAGCCCGAGCAGCTGGTACGACAGAGCGATGACGCGGCCGAGGCCGGATCGCTCGATCCCGAGCTCCTCCATGAAAACCTGGGCCTCATCCGGCTCGAGCTCGCCGAGCTCCATCTCGATACGGGCCGACAGGGCGTCAACCATCGCTTGCTGATGGGCGTAGGAGGCGCGGATGGCCTCGACCTGCACGGCCGCGGAGCCGATCTCTTTCTCCCCGATATTGAGGAGCACGAGGACCGGTTTCTCGGTCAGGAACCGGAACCCCCTGATTGCCTTCGACTCGTCCGCGTTCAGGACCGAGTCGCGGATCGGGCGCCCGGCTTCCAGGTCGATCTTCAATCGGCGGAGGATGACCTCTTCTCGCTCGTTCGCCTCGCGCTCGGCGGTGGTCCCGTGACGTCCGGAGGAACTCAGGCGATCGACGCGCCGCTCGACCATCGCGAGGTCCGCGAGGATGAACTCGAGATCGAGTTGCTCGAGATCTCGCGCCGGATCGACGGTGCCGGCCGGATGCGGGACCGAGGGATCGTCAAAGGCCCGAATCACGTGGAGGAGAGCATCGGAATCCCGGAGCCGGGCGAGGTGCTCGGCCGGCAGTTCCTCCGTACCAATGCGGCCCTCGGATGACGCCGGTGAGGCCGGGAGGTCAACGTACGTGACATCCGCCTGCACGATCTTCCTGGGCCGGAAGATCTCGGCCAGGCGATCAAGGCGCTCATCCGGCACCTTGACGACGCCGACGTTCAGGGTGAGGCCGCCGAACCCGCCGGTCTCGGCATGGCCGCGGGTCAGGGTATTGAAAACGGTGGTCTTGCCGCATCCGGCAAGCCCGACGATGGCAATCTGCATAACCGGGGGATTGTGTCGCAGCGGGACCGATCCGTCCCACGGGACGTAATCGGCCGGGTCAGTACCCCGCGCCGGGGTCCACCACGTTGCGCAGGACCTCGCCCCTGGAGTAGCGGCGCAGGTTCTCGCAGAACAGATCGATGCTTCGATCGAGCACGCGGGCCGATGACCAGGCCGTGTGCGGCGTGACGATCACGTTGCCAAGGTCATAGAACGGCGAGGTCGGCGACAGTGGCTCCTCACGGAAGGCATCGAGCGCGGCTCCGCCGATCCGGTGCTCAAGGAGTGCCTCGATCAACGCCTCGTCATCGATCAGGCGTCCGCGCGCGACGTTGATGATCCAGGCCTCCTTGCCCATGGCCGCAATCGCCGAACGGTCGATCATGTTCTCGGTCGTCGCGGTCAACGGAGCGGCAAGGACGACGATGTCCGACGCTCCGAGCAGTTCATGCAGCCCGTCGGGCCCGACGATCCGCATCGGAGACGGAATGAACGGAAAAGCATCACTGAGGTCATCCATGTCGTCTCCGCGCGATCCGCTCCGACCCGCTGAACCGGACCCGCTCGGATTCTCGCGATCGGGATGACGACGCAGGGCGATCACCCTCGCGCCGAACGCTCCGGCGAGCGATGCGACCGCTCGTCCGATCGAACCGTACCCAACGATGCCAACCGTCATCTCCCGAAGCTCCACGCCCTGGAGCGGCTGCCAGGTGCGCTCACGCTGCAATTCCAGAAGCTGCGGCAGACGCCGGCTGATAGCCAGGATCAGCATCAGGACATGCTCGGCAATGGGTCGGGTGAAAACGCCGCGGGCATTGGTGACCGTGATCGACCGGTCCCGCGCCGCCGGCGTCAGGGCTCTCTCTACGCCCGACGTTGCGGAATGCACCCAGCGTAGTCGCGGTGCCCGCGCCAACAGCCGATCGAAGGCCTCGGAACTTAGCCAGCCTCGCAGGAGGACCTCGATGTCCTCGAGCGGCCCGTCCGCGAGACCCTCGACCGAGAGATTGACGATCCGGCTCCCGGGGGCCGCCGCGCGAATTCGGTCCAGGTCCTGCGAACGCACGCGCGCCGATAGAATCGGGCTCACCGCAATCGCCGTCGGTACCCCAGCCGGTCCGGTACCAGGTCCTGGCCGGGTGAGCCCGGCTTCGGCTTCCGAGCTCACGCTGAAGCCACCGGAGTGGAATCGAGGACACGGGCGATCCACGCCGCGGGCTGCTCGATCTCCCCGGGCATCGGCAGCGCGTCCGCGGACGACCAGATCCGGTCCAGCGCCTGGCGGCCCCGCGCTTCGGCGATCGCCCGAACGAAGGCCTCGCCGCGCCGGTACTGCTCCATCTTGAGGTCCATGCCGGTCAACCGAAGGACGGCCCGCTCAAACGGGGTTTGCTGGGTGCGCCGGGCGTGGAACCGCGACGAGATCACCTCAACGCCCGGGACCAACCCGTGTCCGACCTCGTCCATCACGTAATCGCTAAATCCTTCAAGCAGGCTCATGACCGCCTGCGTTTCCCGGAATAGGGTCCGCTGTTCCTCGGTCATGACACGCTCCATCCAGTGCTCGCCATCGCCCTTGCCGCGTAAGGCCGTCCCGATCGCCTTGAGGGCATCCCGTCCGAGCGTGTCGGCCGAGGCGCCCAAGAGCTTCAACTGGCGCTCCAGTCGCTCGGCCAGGTACGGCCGCAGCCAGGGATGGGCTTCGAACTCAAAGGCGTGCGTCGTCTCGTGGAGCGCGATCCAGGTTCGGAAGGGTCCGATCGGAACATCGAGATTTCGCGCGGTGGCGCGGATGTTCTCCTCGACGAACAGGAGGCGTCCATCTTCGGCCTCCGCGCTGAGCAGCGCGATGTCGTACTGGCCGAGCACTCGCGCGCCCATGAATCCGAGCAGGAACCCGAGTTGTCGACTGGTGACCCAGCGATTTGCGATCACCCTGGCGGACGCGGCGAGGCCCCCACCGGGCCGGACCACCTGCTGAAGCAGCGGTCCTTCCAACGTCGAGACCAGGGTCCGGAACGTGCGGACGTTGGCGCGTACCCAGTCCGCACGGCTGACGACCCTCGCCCGTTCGATGACGCCCGGCAGTGGCGTGCCGAGCGCTTCGGTCAGGCGAGGGACAACGATCG
>JAYWFP010000181.1:0-4171 GCA_043778745.1 Chloroflexota bacterium | reverse complement strand
CCGCCCCGATGATGCGAACGACGTCGGTCGGATCATCGTCGAGGCGTTCGACGGAATCAATGAGCGGCACGGTTTCCCGATCGAGTGGGGCGACGTCGCGATCGGAATCCAGATCGCTCGTGGCCTCATCGGGCAGACGGGCTTCGTCGGGACCGTGGCGGAGCTCGACGGCCGGATCGTCGGATCGTGTTTCCTGGACGAGCGGGATGACGTCCGGGCGATAGGACCGATCACGATCGATCCGAGTGTGCAAGGGCGCGGTGTTGGGCGGGCCCTGATGGATGCCGCCCTGGAGCGGGCGGCGGATGCGGTCTCGGTGCGCCTGCTCCAGGACACCTTCAATCTGGCCTCGCTGGCGCTCTACACGTCGCTGGGATTCGATCCGGTCGAGCCGGTCGTCCTCATGCGCGGACGGCCCACGGATCGTCCTTCGCGATCGATCGCGGCGTCGCGCCTCGCGGTCGACGATCTTGCCGAGTGCGCCGCGCTCTGCCGAAGCGTTCACCAATACGAGCGGATCAACGAGCTGTCGGACTCAATCGGCACGTGGGCACCGGTCGTCGTGAGGCGGGACGGCCGCGTCGTCGGCTATACGACCACAGCCGGATTCCACATTGCCGGCCACGGCGTCGCCGAGACGGAGGACGACCTCCGCCAGCTCCTGCTCGGCTGGGCGACAGTGCATGACCAGCCGCTGTCATTCCTGTTGCCGATCCGACGAGCTGCGCTGCTGCGATGGGCGCTGGACCAGGGCCTGCGCGGGATCAAGCCAATGACCCTCATGGTCCGAGGTTGGTATCGCGAACCGACTGGCGCCTGGTTCCCGTCGGTGATGGCGTGATGAGGGCCGGATTGCTCGCGCTCTGCTTTTCGCCTCGTCTTGGTGCCGCTCGCGACCCTGGGGAGCACTCGAGGATGGAACCATGGGCCGCTACACGCTGACCCGGCACATTCAGGCATCGCCGGAGCGGGTGTTCGAGGCATTCACCGATCCCGCTCTTCTCAAGGACTGGATGGATCTCAGCGACGTTCGTGACGTGACCGGCCCGCTCGATTCCGCCGGCGCCCGATACCGAATGATCGTGCGTGGCCCGTGGGGGTTTCGCTGCGTGGTCCTCGAGTCTCAGCCGCCGGTATCCCATCGGCACGAGGGCCGCGGCCCGTTGGGCGCCTACTACCGGAATACCGCGCGGCTGGTCGCACGCGACGGCGGCACGGATCTCGAGCTCGAGACGGAGTATGTCGTCCCCTTGGGACCGATCGGCCGGCTGCTGGACCGGCTGTTCGTCGACAAGGAGCCGCGTGCGATCGCCAACCGCGAGCTGGACCGCCTGGTCGAGATCGTCTCCGCGTCCGAAGATCGAAGACTGCGGTTGCGGCAAGCCTAGTCCGTTCGGGCCGACCCCTTTGGGAAAAACAGCCGGAACGGCCAGAGCAGCCCGGCGATCGTCGCGAACATGAGGCCCAGATCGAACTGCCAGCCGAGCCCGCCTCTGCTGTTCACGAACTGTATGAAGAGCATGAGTGGGACGACCCAGAACGCGTACCACGCCCACTTCTCGCCCCTCCGGAACGGGCCGGCAGCGATCGCCGCCATCAGTACTCCGGTCGTGAGAATGAAGTTGCCGAGTTGCGTCGAGATCGAGCTGATGTAATCGGACATCCCGGGGATGCGCGCGGCGATCTCGTCCGAGCTCAACCCGGTGAATCCCTCAGGCGAGGGCGGGTCGGGTGGGTGGCCCAGCAAGAGGATCGGTGCGGTGATCGCCGCAACGACCCCGAGCATGAAGAAGAGCAGCCATGCGCGCCGTCCCCGGCTGGCAATGCCGGACGCTGCCTGGATGCTGGCGCTCACGTCGGACACCTCCTCGGTGACGGTCATCGTGCGTGGTGCTTGACTTCCTGGACGAGCCAGCCGTTGCCGTCGGGATCGTGGAGCGAAAGGAACGTGCCATAGTCTTGACGTTCCGGATCCAGGCCCGGCGTCCGCCCATCTGGTCCGAAATGGAACGGTTCGCTGGCGTCTACGCCCCGTTCGACGAGCCATTCTCGCGCCGCAACGATATCGGCCACGACGAGGTGCAGGCCTCGATAGGCGCCCGGCGTCACCTGCGAGACCCCCGTTCCGATGGTGATCGAACACGCCGAACCCGGCGGGGTCAGCTGGACGACCCGGAAGGCTTCGCTGGCGCGGTGGTCTACATCCACGTTGAAGCCCATCTTCTCGACGTAGAACGCCTTGGCACGGTCCACGTCCGAGACGGGGAGTACCACGAGCTCGAGCTTGAAGTCCACGTTTCTGCCTCCTGTGGGTCGGTCACGCCAGGAGCGATCGACCACGCGTCGTGCGCCAGGTCCAGAGCACGGTCGCGGAAGCCAGCAGGACTGTGCCGATCAGGAACATGAGTCCGACGGCTTCGCCAATCGTGTTGGTGCCGCCGTTCTCCCAGATCAACAAGATCTTGACGATCCAGAACAGCCCGCCGGTTAGAGCGAGGATCCTTGCAAGTCTCTCGGGTCTGACGCGTGCGGGGACGTGCACGCGGGCCACTATAAGCCTTCAGACCATCAGGTCATCGTGTCGGGATGATTGGGCCGCACTTGAGGGCGCTCGGCATGAGCCGTGTTAGCGCCTTGAACGCGCCGGCGGCCAGAAGGTCTGTCAGGAATCTTGACCCCACGCTCGGCTGCGAGGCCGCGGCCCGCCCTCTAGGCCGGCCGAACCGTCGCTACGTACACGCCTGTGTTGATGGTCTTGCCCTTGAGCTCGAGGGACCGGTGTTCCAACCCGGCCGTCTCGAAGCCCGCCGAGCGCGCGGCGGGATCGGTCACGAGGAGCTCACCGGCAGCGGCCACCGAGGCAAGTCGGGCGGTCGTGTTCACGACATCGCCAAGCGCCGTGAGTTCGGTGACCGGGGGCTTTCCGACGGCCCCGATAAAGGCCACGCCGGTGTGGACGCCAATGCCGACGGGGAGCCACGGTCCAGCCGGGGCCCCATGGCCCGTGGCGGCGAGGAGCGCCAGGCCGGCTTCGATCGCGCGAACCGGATGGGCCTCACCGGCGAGGGCCGGAATGAAGATCGCCATGACCTCGTCGCCGACGAACTTGTCGACGATCCCGTCATGCTCGATCACGATCTGGGCCGCCGTGTCGTAGAAGCGGTCGAGTTGGCGGCGGAACTCGGTCGGGCTCATACGCTCTGCCAGCGCCGTCGAGCCACGAACGTCGGCGAACAGGAAGCTGGCCTCGATCTCGGCCCCGCCGTGCATCGTCGATAGCACGTTGAAGCAGTTGCCGCAGTACTTCGGGTTCTTCGACCAGCGATTGCGGCCGAGCAGACGCATGAACGGGCGACCCGGGCCGCCGAACGGCGCGGCGCACATCTTGCAGCGCGGCTCGCTCGGAATGTGCTTGAGCCACGCTCTGGTCTTGGCGTATCGCGGATCGGTCCCGACGAGGATCGCCCGCCATATCGCCTCGTTCGGGATGGATTCGGGCACCGGGCGCGACTCGCTCATCACGCTAGGGTAACGGTCGCCATTATCGTCCTGTGGGAGCCGTCCAGCAGGTTGCCATTCGGCACGCAGTAACGCGGCGTCGCCCCGAGGACCCCCCGAGTTCCTCGGTTGTATTCCTACACAGCCCGCACGGGCTGAAGCACCAACGACCGGCTCAACCGGAGATGCCCGCCGCCCTGGTTCGGATGACGGGCATTCGGGGTTGTCTCGAGTCAGATCACGTTGCGGCTGCGACCGTGATCGTGCCGAACATGCCGGCCTCGAGGTGGCCTTTGATCTCGCAGACCAGCTTGTACGTACCGGCCTTGGTGGGGATCAGGTACAGCTCGATCGTCTTGCCGGCGAACACCTCCACCTCGTGCGGTGCCGGGGCCTTGAACTCGGCCGAGGCGTCCTCGGCCTTGCGGAAGGCAACCGAGCCGAAGAAGTCACCGGCCGTGAACTCGTGCTTGACCGCGCCCTTGTTGACGACCGTGACGATATACGGCTGGCCCGCCTTCAGGGGGATGTCGTTCGGGGTGAACGCGAACTCGGAGAGCTCGATGGTCATCTTCTGTGCGGTCTCCCATTTGGCTGCCTTGACCTAGGCTGCGCCGTCGGCGACCCACGGTCCCTGGGCGACATCGGCGAGCTGGAGCACCGGCGCCGCCGG
>JAYWFP010000180.1:0-4171 GCA_043778745.1 Chloroflexota bacterium | reverse complement strand
CGCGAGATGATGCAGGCTGTACCGATGCTCGACGATGTGACCGCGGTTGTCCTTGCCGGCGGTCGGTCCTCGCGGTTCGGGTCCGACAAGCTGTCCTTCGAGATCGACGGCCGGACGATGCTGGAACACGCCGTTGCCGCAGCCGCGGCCGTGACCTCGCGCGTCCTGCTGGTCGTGGCGCCCGGCGGCGAGTTGCCGGCATCACTCACCTCAACAGGCGTGGAAGTCGTGCATGACCGGATGGCATTCGAGGGGCCGCTGGCCGCCCTCGGCGCAGCCCTCGCCGCTATCGACACGCCGGTCGCGCTGGTGGTCGCCGGGGACATGCCCAGGATGGTGCCGGCAGTCCTCCAGCGCCTTGCCTCGACGGTGGGGACGGACCGCCCTGCCGTCAACCTGGAGGTCCCGCGGAGAGTGCAGCCACTGCCGATGGCGATCTCGGTCGAGGCGGCTCGCCCCGTCGTGGCAGCGTTGCTGAAGCGCGGTGAGCGCTCACTGCGCTCGCTGCTCGCCGAGATGGGTGCTGCATCGATCCCGGCTCCCGTCTGGCTGAGCCTGGACCCGGTAGGCAGGACCATCCTCGACGTGAACCGCCCGGCCGACGCTCGATCCTAACGACCGACCCCGGTCCGGCTCAAGGGTCGGTGGCCATATCCTCGTGGAGCCACGCTGCACCTCGAGGGCGCTAGCCCTCGAGCGCGCGTGCCTCGAAGACGCTAGCCCTCCAGCGCGGGTGCCTCGAAGACGAACTCCCCGCCGACCAACGTACCGACAACCGTGGTGTCGCCGATTGGTCCCGCATCGGACGCGTCGATGTTCCGATCGAGAATCGCGATATCGGCGAGCCGGGCGACGCCCAGCCAGCCCGCATCATGCTGGCGGTTGACGAAGGCCGAGCCCACCGTCGCGGCGGTCAGCGCCTGGTCGAGGGTGATCCGCTCGGTCGCCAGAAACGGCGTGGCCTCGCGAAGTTCAGGCCACACCCGCGTGACCGCCACCTCGATCTGCGGAAACGGGTTGGCTGTGCTGACCGTCCAGTCAGAACCGAAGGCCAGCCGTGCTCCGGCGCGCAGCAGCGAGCCGAACGGGTATTGCCATCGTGCCCGCTCAGGGCCGAGGAACGGGATCGTGAGCTCGTCCATCTGTGCCTCATGGACGGCCCACAGCGGTTGCGCATTGGCGATCGCCCCAAGCGCAGCGAACCGCGGCACATCATCCGGATGGATCAGCTGGATATGGGCGACGTGATGCCGCGCATCTCGCGCACCGTTCGCCGCACGAGCGGCCGCGATAGCATCGAGCGCCTCGCGGACGGCCCGGTCCCCGATTGCGTGGTAGTGGAGCTGGAAGCCGCGCCCGTCGAGGGCAACCGAGAGCCGGGCCAGCTCAATAGGCTCGAGCGTGGTCATGCCGATGCCACCGGTCGGCTCGCCTTGCCCATCGAGGTAGGGGTCGAGGAGGGCCCCGGTCCGATTCTCGAGGACACCATCAACGAAGAACTTGATCGACGTGGACTGGAGGCGGGCCGGTCCTGAGGAACCCGGTGCAGCTGAACGCGCCGCGGCCGCCACGGCGTCGCGAACGGCCACGAGCCCGTCGATTCCGCCAAATCCCTCGATCTCTTCGGCGCCCATGGAAAGCACCACACGCGCCGTGAGCGCGCCGGACGCTGCGACGGCCCGATACGCGTCGACCTCGTCACGATTGACGTTCGCGTCCTGCCAGCCCGTGATCCCGAGAGCGTGCAATTCTGCCTGGGCATCGATGATCGCCCGCACGATGACCGCATGCCCATGGTTCGGGATGAGGGTCCGAACGAGCTTCATCGCCGATTCCTGAAGCATGCCCACCGGGGTCCCATCAGGGTCGCGCTCGATTCGACCCGTCGGCGGGTCCGGCGTGGCGGCCGTGATCCCGGCCACCTCGAGGGCACGGGTGTTCACCCATGCACCGTGTCCGTCACGGTTGGTGAGGAAGACCGGCCGATCAGGGACCACGTCGTCGAGCAACTCCCGGCGCGGGATCCCCCCGAGAAACGTCTCCATGGACCAGCCGTCGCCGACGATCCATTCGAGCTCTGGATGGCTCGCGGCATAGGCAGCCACCGCGGCCAGATGCTCCGCCACGGTGTCGAACCGGTCGAGATCGCACTCCACGTGGCGCAGCCCGCCGGAGATGGGATGCACGTGCGCGTCGGTGAATCCGGGCAGGACGGTCCGGCCTCGGAGATCGATCACCCGCGTCCGCCCCTGGCGCAGGCCGAGGACGTCCCGATCGCCGCCGAGGGCCAGGATCCGATCGCCGACGATTGCCAGCGCCGTGGGCATCGAACCGGCTGGGCCCATCGTCCGGACGGAGCCGCCGTGGAGGATCAGGTCAGGTGCTGCGTCGCGCATATCCCGCACTGTACCCGCGGAGTCGGGCTGGAGCCGGTACGATCGCGCCATGCGCACCAAAGTCGATCTTCTCCATGCCGGCTATGTTCGCGCCGGCGGCCGCGTCGGCGGTTCCGTGACCCTCGTCCGGGATGGTGACGCGATCATCATTGCGGACCCAGGCATGGTTGCTGCCCGATCGATGATCCTCGATCCGATGGCCGCGCTCGGCGTGGCGCCGGGAGCCGTCACCCACGTCTTCCTCAGTCACCATCATCCCGATCACACGGTGAACATCGCGCTCTTCCCGAATGCCGAGGTCGTCGATTTCTGGGCCCGCTACCGGGATGACCTCTGGCTGGATCACGACGGCGATGGCTACGCCCTGTCGCCACGGACGAAGCTCTGGTTGACGCCCGGGCACACGGCTGAGGATGCATCGCTGATCATCGAAGCGGACGATGCTGTCTACGCCCTCACCCACCTGTGGTGGAAAGCCGATCGAACGCCGGACGTAGATCCGCTAGGCACCGACCAGGCGGCCATCCAGCGTGGTCGCGAGCGCGTCCTGGCGGCCGCGGACATCGTCATCCCGGGGCACGGCGAGGCGTTTCGCGTCCGAGGCTAATGGGCACCATCGCGTCTGTCTGGGCCGCACCTCGCCGGGAATCAAAACGGCCCCGCCAGCCGGACGAGGCCGTTCACATTGGAGCGCCGTTTGGTCAGTCGCCCTTGACCTTCCGATAGAGGCTGACGCCAGCCCCGAAGCCGAACGCCGAGACGATCGCCTGGGACAGCGCGGGTCCGACGACCGGGACGATCCCGAGGATCGCGCTGATGATGGTGCCGATGATCCCGAAGACGACCGCGAAGGCCAGGCCCCAGCCGACAACCAGAAGCAACTTCCCCCGGGTGAGCTCCCAGGATCCCTTGACCGCGTCCATGGCCGCGGCGCCATCGGCCGCGAGCCAGCCGCTCATCGACAGCCGGGCGCCGATGTAGATGGCCGCAACGACGGCAACGATGAGCACCAGCGCACCGAGCGCACCGAGGATTGCGGCGACGATCCCTCCGACGATGATGATCCCGAGCGTGATCGCGCCCGTGATGAGCCCGGCCCCGAGCATGCCGACCCAGCGCTCTGAGACCCTTGCGAATGCGGCGTTGACGGTCGGCGCATCGCCGACACTGGCCATCGTGGCCCAGACCTGCCCATAGAGATTGAGGATCAGGCCGCCGACGATGCCCGCGATCACGACACCGAGGATGCTGGCAACAATGGCGCCCCCGATGACGGTGGCGTCGCCGGTGGCTCCGCCAAGGACCAGGCTGGTCACGATCGGCACGATCGCGGCGATGACGATGACGTTGACGATGGCACCGATCACGATGATCGGGATGATGAAGTTCGGTTGGAGGACGGTCCGGAACCCGACCATCAGGGCGTCCGACAGCGTCAGCTGTGACGAGGACTTACCGCGAAAGAGCGCCATGCTTCCCTCCTGAGGAGTGATGTCGTTGACTGGGCGTCGCGATCATGCGCGATCCATGAGCACCGGGTCAATGCGGGAATCGGCGCGGGCGGGTTGCCCGGTTAGCCGATTGACGGGGACGCCGGAGACGGAGTGATGGCCGGCGGCGAATCGTGCAGCCACCGCCAGTTGACCCAGGCGCCGGCAAGCAACAAGGCGGCAACTACGAGGACGGTGGCGTGGAACGAATCCGTCGATGCCAGCCGTGCCGCCTGCTGGATGGCTGCCCCGACGGACGGATCCGGAGCGTTGAGGGGTTGCACG
>JAYWFP010000179.1:0-4176 GCA_043778745.1 Chloroflexota bacterium | reverse complement strand
CAGGGCCGTCACGGACCGCAACAGAACTCGTCCATCGCGACCGGGTCCTCGCTGATGCCCGGGTACCCGACGCCAATCGCCCGCCGGGTGCCATCCGCGAGCTCGAAGAGGACGACCCGCGGCGGACCTCCACTCCCATTGGTCAGGATGATCTGGCCCTGGGCATTCACCACCTTGCCCACCTCGTGGATGGTCACCGTGACCACGTCAGCATGACCGCGGTTGCGGATGTCGAGGCGGGCCCTGGCCGCGTCGATCATCACTTCGCACGAACCGCGCGCGCAGTCGTTGGTCGGCGCACCGATTGGCCAGCTGTCGATCACCGGGTCGGATACCAGACGGCCGCAGGAAAGGAGCGCCGATGCAACGGCGATCCCCATGAGGATCGCCCGAGACTTCCGGAGCGCCATGCCGAGAGTGTGCGGGATCCGGACGGCGGCTGGGTGAACCTGAACGCAGCCGGGTGCGGGCGAGGATAAATCCACACCTCGCTCGTTATCGTCTGTGACACGACACAGGCGTCGTCAGGCGGGCGTCCAAGCCTGACCGCCGGGTATACCTGCCCCATCGCCGGCGGAGCGGAGGACCTGACCTTGGACCGTACCCTTGCCCGCCGACTCCTGGCCGTAGGTCTCGTGATCGGCGTTGTAGCGGAACTGCTCCTCGATCGATCTGCCTACGGCGTCAACGTGCCGGTCCTGATCGGCTTGATCCTCGGCGCTGGATGGCTGGTGAGGCGGCGCGGAGTCATGCTCGATCCACTCGATGCATGGCTTCCCGCGACCGCGGTCGTGCTGGCCCTGTTCGTGGCAGTTCGCGGTGACCCACTGCTTGCGCTGCTGAATTCGGCGGCCGCCCTGGCATTCACCGGTGCCTCGCTGTTGGCCATGGCCGGGACGCCGGTGACGCGCCGATCCGCGTCGGTGGTGACCACAATGGCGGTCCTCGCGACGGTCGCGGCCTCGGTCGGTGTCGTGGCGGTCATCCGCTCCGCTCGGCCGGTGTCGGGCGCCCGGCTGCGGTTGCTACCCGGACACCTCGCGCCGATCGGCCGCGGCCTGTTTCTGGCGATCCCGCTCGCGGTCATCTTCGTGACGCTGTTCTCGTCGGCCGATCCGATCTTCCGGCAGGGCCTGTCGGACCTGCTCGGCTGGCAGGTCAACCTCGATGACCTCGTGACGCGAGTCCTGTTCGCCCTGGCGGTCGCCTGGTTCGTGACGGGCATGCTGGCGACGGCGGCAGTCGGCATGCAGCACGATCGGATCACCCCACCTGAACCCGCCCGCTCGCTTGGGGCTGCCGCGCGAACACCGGCGATGGCCCTGACCGCGAATCTCGGGGTTGCCGAGGCGCTGGTCGTGCTCGTGGTTGTCGACGTGGTCGTCGGCCTGTTCGTCGGGTTGCAGATTGCGTATCTGTTCGGCGGTCAGGACACGCTCGTGGCTGCCGGGCTCACGTACAGCAACTATGCACGGCGCGGATTCTTCGAGCTCGTGGCCGCGACCGGACTGGCCGGTCTCATCGTCGTCGTACTGGAAGGCGTCGTTGCCCATCGAAGTCGGTCATACCTTGCGGCCCTGATCGTGCTGCTCGGGTTGACCGGGGTCGTGCTGGCGTCCGCCGCCCTGCGCCTGCGCCTCTATCAGGACGCCTACGGCTGGACGGAGCTTCGGCTCTACGTCCTGACCACGATCGTGACGATGGCCGCGGGCCTGATCCTCATGACCGCACTTGCCTGGTTGGGTCGGATGCGTTGGCTGGGGCACGGGCTGGCCGGTATTGCCGTGGCGGCGCTGATCGGGCTCAACCTCGTCGCGCCCGGGGCGTTCGTCGCGGCGCGTAACGTTGAGCGGGCCATCGACCCGGGCCTGGTCGCACCAGGCGGTGAGACGCGGCTCGACCCCGAGTATCTCGGCGTCCTCCCAGACGATGCCGTCCCGGTGCTGATCGAAGCACTCCCGAGACTGCCGGTGCCTGACCGGGCCGCCGTGGTCCGATTGCTCCTCGAGCGCCGCGCCGAGCTCGAGTCGGACCCGGCGTTCGCCTCACCCGGTTCGTGGAACCTGGGACGCGAGCGCGCCCGCTCAGCCCTCGATTCCCTTCGCTGAGGTCTAAAGCCGAAGGCTCCTGTCCGTGGATGTCGGCATCAGTCCGTAGGCATGCCCCGTCGATTGCGGCGTCGGGGCGGGGCTCGGTGTCGGGGTCACCTCTGGTGTCGGGGTCACCTCTGGTGCCGGGGTCACCTCCGGTGCCGGGGTTGCGTCCGGCGGGCTCGGCTCGACCGAGGCGCTGGGCACCGGAGTGGGTGGCGGAGGCTTCGTCGAGGCCGGGGCACAGCTGCCGGTTCCGGATCCGGATCCACTCGTGGCAGGTGGAGGCGCCGCGAACTCTGCGCGCGGCAACGTTCCGGTTTGCGGGAAGAGCGTCGCGGCCAGCGTGCGGATTCCGGCGATGTCCGGGATCTGAATCAAGCCGCGGGCGTCGAAGCCCTGTCGCACCAGCGGGGACTTGATGACATCGCGATAGGTATGCGTGCGATCGACGCGGGTCATGACATCGGCAAGGTCGGGCAGGATCTCACGCGGCACATTGGTCGCCATGGCTCGCCCCAGCGCCTTGAGCAGCTTGACCGGATCGCTCAGGAAGCCACGCTTGACGACGGCGTCACGAAGCCCGGAAATGACTTCCTGCTGGCGCGCCGCACGCGTGAAGTCGGACTCCCCGGGCGCCTTCCGGATGCGTGCGTAGGCGAGTGCCTGAAGCCCGTTGAGATGCCGGAGGCCGGCCTTGATGGAGAAACCGTTGTCGAACCCGTACTCCGTGTAGCCCGGGTCGCACAGGCTTCGAGAGACGCTCACGTCGACCCCGCCCAGGGTATTGACGACCTGCACGAAGCTGCCCAAGCTGACCGACGCATAATAGTCGATCTGCAGATTGAGCAGGGTCCCGATCGCGGCCATCAGTACGTCGTGCCCCGTGCCATCCGAGCCCGGGTACTTCGATGGGTTATGACGTGCATACGAATCGAGGCCGTTCAGCTTCGGCGCGTACACGGACCCGTCGGGTAGGGGAACGTTCACCATGTCGCGCGGAATCGAGATCATCGAAACCGTTTCGGTGACCGGGTCGAGGCTGGCGACGATCATCGTGTCCGTGTTGGCGGTCCGGCGCCCAACACCGCTGTCGATCCCGATCAGCAGGATGTTCACGCGAGGCACGGACGGCATAGCGGTCGGCTCAGGAGTCGGCGTGGCTGTTGCCTCGGGAGCGAGGGTGGGCTGCGGCGTCGCCGGCGGCTGCGGGGTGGCCGGCGGCTGCCATGCCCCACCCGTGTCGACGACGAAGACGCGATCAACCTCCTCGCGGGCCACGTTCGTCACATAGCCGAGGTAGCCCTGCGGAAGGACGACGGCCAGCAGCAGGACGGCGACCGCGAGTCCGTGCCTGGCGCCCGGTCGTCGCCACCCGACCGCGACAATGCCTGCGCCGACGGCGAGCATCCGCCAGGCGAGAACGATGGCCTGGATGACGAGGATGACGCCGAACGCGTTGACCGCCTCGGCCGCGAGGCGCGGAAGGGAGGTCGTCGCAACGAGTGCCACCACGGCGAGGACCGCCGCGAGTGTCGGAAGACCGAAGATCAGGGCGAGGCGCCGCCGACCGGCGGCCAGATGACCAGCACCCGGCAGAATCGCATCGGCGACCACCCAGCGAAGCTGGCTGGAACGGGCGGCCTGACCGACGGGCGACGTGACTGGTCCACCTGGCACCGAACCTTCGGCGGAACCGGTGCTCCCGGAATCGGACGGCGACACGAGCGGGAGGGTAACAGGGAATTCGATCCGAGCGCCTCAGCCGTGGCCTCGTACACTCGCCGACATGACATCGGATCAGACGACCCATCCGGCGCCCTCGTCTGGCCAGCCCATCACGCTGGAGCAGGTCGACGGTCTGACCGATCTGGATCCTGAAGCGTTGCGGGTGGCCCTGCACGCGGCGGTCGAGGTGGTGGTCGAGCACCTGACCGGATTGCCGGATCGGCCGGTGTTTCCATTGATCGAGCCGGGGTCGCTGGTCGGGCTGTTTCCGTCCTCCGCCCCCGAGGGCCCCGAGCCGCTCGAGAGGATCCTTGCTGATCACCAGGCGCTGGTCGAGCCGAACGCCACGCAGTGGCAG
>JAYWFP010000178.1:0-4187 GCA_043778745.1 Chloroflexota bacterium | reverse complement strand
GTCGTTGCCGCGCACCAGCAGATTCCGATCACGTTCGCTCGGCAGGTCCTCGAGATCGCCTTGGAGGCCCCACCATCGACCCAGTGCGATCGCGGCGTCGGCGACCGAAATCTCCGGCCGGGACGCGATCCAGGATGTCGACGGTGCCATCGGCCTAGCGTAGCGTGCGAGAGCCCTGCGGTAGAGTTGAGCCAGTCCCCGTAGCTCAGCGGACAGAGCAACCGCCTTCTAAGCGGAAGGTCGCAGGTTCGAATCCTGCCGGGGGCGCCAGTGTCTTGAGTCGCGACATAGGCGACATATGAGTCACGAGGTTGCCATCGTTTGGGGTGGTGGAGGGAGGTTAGCCGCGGGCGAATCGCAGGGGAGATCCCCGAGCACCATTCGTGAGCAACCGACCTAGCGTCCGGTTCGAGCGGCGCTCAGCCGAGGAGAGGGTCACCCGGCCCTCGCCATCCCCACGTCACCGACCGGCACAAGCCGGATGAGCACGGTACTCATAGCGATGCTGAGTGCGACCGCGGCGATCGACGCGACATAGACATCGCCGCCGATGGCCCCGGCTGCGACGAGCGTCGATGCGAGCACGAAGCTGAACTCGCCCATCTGGCCGAGCCCGACCGCTACCTGGAGCGGCTGCGCATTGATCCGCGCCAGCCGGGCGAGGGCGAAGGCGACCCCGACCTTTGCGGCCACGATCAGGACGAGGAAGAGACCCAGCCAGGGCAACCCGCGCCGGAGATCAACCGGGTCGACGAGCGTCCCAATCGCGACGAAGAAGAGGACAGCGAACAGATCGCGGAACGGGAGCAGCCGACGACGCGCCTCAGCCGACACCGGGCTCTCGGTGATCGCCAGGCCACCGACGAAAGCCGCGAGCGCGAGCGGCACGGCGAAGACGACGGCCCCGAGCCCGGCGACGGCAAGGCCCGACGCGACGGAGGTGATGAGGAAGAGGTCATGCTGATCGCGGAGGGCATGAAGGACGCGAGGCACGACCACGGCGGTGACGCTGGCGAGCCCGCCAAACACGAGCAGCCCAGCCAGCGTGACCACGACTGGCCGGTCGCCGATGCCGAGGGCGGCGAGGAGCACGACTGCGAGCACGACGCCCGTGACGTCCTGAAGAACGCTCCAACCAAGAAGCGCCGACTCCGTCGCCCGATCCGTCGTCCGCCGCCGGCTGCGCGTGATGTTGACGATGACGACCGACGACGAGAGGGCGACCGAGAGTCCGATGAGGCAGGCCGGGATCGGGGCGAGCCCTGCCATCCAGGCGGCGATGCCGGCGATGGCGGTTGTCAGGACCACCTGCACCGGCGACGCCCAGAGCAGCCCGCGCTGCTCGCGTCGGAGACGACCGAGATCGACCTCGATCCCGACCTCGAACAACAGGAGCACGACGCCGACGTCGGCGAGCAACTGCAGCTGACCCCGGTCGGCGACGAAGCCAGGCGTGAACGGCGAGACCGCGAGACCGAGTGCGAGGTAACCGACGACCGCCGGCAGGCCGAGTCGCCGGGCCGTCCAGCCGAGCGCGACGGCCGCGAGGAGCAGGAGGCCGATTTCGAGGATCGACGGTGCGGTATCCACGAAGGAATTGTAGCGGGGAGCGACGAGGGCTCGACGGCCAGCCGGCTCGACGGCAAGCCGGCTCGCGTCCTCCGCGACCGGGGTCCTCATGCTGCGGCGCCAGATCGGGCCGACCTGGACAGGGGCAGCGGTCGCGGTCGCGGTCGCGAGCCCCGTGAGCATCGTCGCCGCGTTCCTCGGCGCACCGCTCTTGATCGGCGTGCCCTTTATGGGGCTGGCGATGTGCGGAGCGTCGCTCCAGGTAGCCCGTCGACCGGCGGTGCCTTTCGCCTGATTCGGTGATGTGCCCCAGTCGAGAAGGCCGGCCGCGGGGAGAGACGTCAAGGAGCGAGCCGTCGATGTTCGGCCAGTTGCCCTGGTCGGCCAGGAAGTCGACGACCTCGTCGGGGGTCCCGGGCGATGGCGACTCGGTTCTCGATGGGCACTCGTCCAGGCCTCCCCGCTCGGCTGCGGCAGCCAGGGTGCTCCGGGTGACTCCAGACTCGGGACCACGAGCCACCGGGCGGCCCTTCCGGCCGGAGGTGTCCCGGACGAGCGGGGAGCGGAGCAGGGCTCATGTGTGGTAGGTATATCGTGCTGCTATAACGTTCCGACACAGTTCGAGTTCTTGGCAGCTTCGTGCAGACCGGACTCGGGCGGCTCGGGAGGGCCCAAGCATGAGCGAGGTTCGCTTCTCGGCTGTCATTCCGTTCCCGGTCGAGCGAGTGTGGAGCCTGATGATCCAGCCGGAGCGGATGGCGGAATGGAATACCGAGATCCCGGAGGTCCGCGACATCACCGGGCCGATGGACCGAGTCGGGGGAGGGTACCGACAGGTCTGGCGCTTCGCTGGCCGCCGGATGGTTTCCAAAGGGCTCTGGCAGGTCACCGCGGTCGAGCCCCTTCGGCACCGCGAGTTCCGCGGCCTCACACCCATGGGCCCGATGGTCGGCCGCGACTGGTTCGAGCCGATCGAGGAAGGCACGCGGCTCACGATCCAGGTTGAGTACACGCCTCCCTGGGGCCCGCTCGGCCGATTGCTCGACCCGATCCTTCGAGCGATGTTCCGGCGAACGGTCGCCCGCAACGGACGGGCCCTGGCCGCCCTGCTCGCCGACGAGGATCGGGGGACGCCATGAGCGGCGGGTTGCATCCAGGCGCCTGGCGCGATGACTGCGATTGCGAGCTGCTTGCGCCGTCGGGATCGGCTCGGCGCTCAGCTTCGTCGGCCTCGCGATGATCAGGACCAGAGAGAGTGGAGGACCAATCCAATGCCATCACCCGAGATCGACCGGGACTCATCGACCCTGGGAACCCGGATGCCCCGCGCGATCGCAATCGTCGTCGGCGCCGGCTTCATCGCGCTCGGGGTATGGGCGATGGCCGATCCGCGTTCCTTCTTCGCGGCGCTTGCCACGTTCGAGCCGTACAACCAGCATTTCTTGCAGGACCTCGGTGCGTTCCAGGTCGGGCTCGGAATGGTGCTCTTTCTCGCGGGCGTGCCCGTTCGCGCCGACGGGCTTACGGTTGCGCTCGTCGGGGTTGGCGTGGGGGCGGCTCTCCATACCCTGTCCCACGTCGTCGGCCGTGACCTCGGTGGGACTCCCGAGAGGGACATCCCGGCCTTTGCCGGGATGGCAGTCCTTCTTCTGGCAGCAGGTGCGTTCCGCTGGCGGCAGACGCGCGGCTGGGTCCGCTGACATGACGGTCCCGGGCTAAGCGATCCAAGGTTGCGATCGATCCTGGCCTGGAAGTTGAGTAGGGCGAGTGCGCGCGGCTAGCAACGACGGAGCGCATCGCTCATCTGGGCTCGAGGTTCGGCACTACTAGCCATCCAGCGCCGCGTCCCGCGTAGATCAGCTGCTCAGTGGTGAGACCCGATTTCGCACCCAGGTCGGCGAGGTGGCGCTTCACGGTGCTCGGCCGGATGCCCACGAGCTCGGCGGCGTCGTGGACGGATCCGCCAGCGGCGACGAACGCGGCGAGCACATCCATCTGGCGCTGGGTCGCGGGCCGGGCAAGGGAGCCGCGCAGGTACCCGTCTCTCATGCGAGATGCCTTGCCGCGGCGATCCACTCGTCGCGGCCCTCGATCGGAACCCGGTAGGTTGTTAACGCGCGTCGGAGTCCGGTCGGGCGCGCTCTAACCACTTGTGGCAAAGCGAGTGCCAATTCTGGATCAGATAGCGGTTCACCTCGTCGAAGTCCATCAGTTCGGCCTGCGGGCCCGGTTCGGTGGACGACAGTTCCATCTGGACGAGGGGTTTTGTCCAGCACGGCCTCAGCGACCGGATGACGTTCGGCTTGGTAGGTGCAGCAGTGTTTCCGACGCCCAGCCGCGGATCGGTGCGGCTAGTTTCCAGCCGAGCGCTCCGGAGCAGGCAGTAGGCGTCGGGCTCAGCCTCCGCCGACTCCCCAGTCGACGCCGATCTCATCGACTGGCTTTGGCGTACGCGTGACCTGCCGTGGGTGCGTCCCGTCCGGCAGGCTTGTCCAGATGTCCGAGAACGGTCCGCCGCCGACCGCCCGTGAAAACGCGATCCGGGTCCCGTCAGGTGACCAGACCGCACCGAACAAGGCGAAGGAGTCGCCCCAAGCAGTGATCCTCTGGAGGACCTT
>JAYWFP010000177.1:0-4199 GCA_043778745.1 Chloroflexota bacterium | reverse complement strand
CGATCGTGTCGAACAGGCCGGAGCGTGTCGCCGCGATGATCTCGTCGAAGTACGGCGCCACGACTTCGTCGACCGACCGACCCGTGACCCAGGTGCCGATGCGGCTGGGAATGTAGGGCGAATCCGGCCAGTCGTGGACCGACCCGATCGTGTAGTCGTAGCGATGGCGCCGGAGGTGGTCCCGAAGATCGGGTTCCCAGGACTTGTTGTAGGTCAGCTCCGCTCCGAAACGGATCAGGACCCCGCGCGGTGCCCAACGTTCGGCCGCGGTGCGAACGACCCGCTCGCGTTCCGAGAAGGTCACGTAGTCGTAGGCCGGATCCCGCCGATCGAAGTCGACGTGATCGGTGATCGCCAGCTCCGTGATCCCACGCTCGAGCGCCAGGGCAGCGTAGACATCGACCGGTACGTTGCTGTCAGGCGACTGGTCCGTGTGGAGGTGCGCGTCGAGCGGCAGATTCCGGCCCTGTCGGTCGAGAGGCACTTCGGGGGTGCCGCCGGCAGCCGGGATGGTCTCGTTCACCCGCTGATGAGCCCGAGCCGATGGCCAACGGTCGAGAACGCTTCAAGCGCGCGATCCAGGTGCTCATCGCTCAGGGCCGCCGTCACGATTGTCCGGAGCCGGGCCTGGTCGAGGCTGACCGTGGGGAAGATGACAGATGTGGCGAAGACGCCAGCTTCGAACAGCTCGGATGAGAACCGGTTCGCCAGCTCCGAATCGCCGACGATGACCGGCGTGATCGGTGTCTGCGATCGGCCCGTGTCGAACCCGAGCCGCGCCAACTCCGCCTTGAATCGCGTCGTGCTTGCCCACAGCCGGTCCATCCGCCAGGTTTCTTCCTCCATCACCGCGATTGCCTCTCGACACGCGGCGGCCACGGCCGGAGGGTGCGAGGTCGAGAACAGGAACGGGCGAGCTCGCTGAACGAGGATGTCGCGAAGGTCCTGCGAACCGGCAACGTAGCCGCCGAGGACGCCCATCGCCTTGGACATCGTCCCGACCTGGATGGCGACCCGACCCGTCAGCCCGAAGTGATCCACGGACCCGCGGCCGTTTCGACCCAGGACCCCCGAGGCGTGGGCATCATCCACGAAGACGGCGGCGCCATGGCGCTCGGAAACCTCGACGATGCCGGGCAGCGGGGCGATATCCCCGTCCATCGAGAACACCCCGTCGGTGACGACAAGGATCAGGCGGTACGGCCCGCTTCCATCAGCCCGGCCCTTCTCGCGGGCCTCCCGCAGGACGTCCTCGAGCCCCGCCACGTCGGCATGGGGGTAGACCTTCCGAGGCGCCTTGGACAGACGCATGCCGTCGATGATCGAAGCGTGATTGAGGGCATCGGACACGATCAGGTCGGCCTCGCCGGTGATGGTGGGGATGACCCCGGTATTGGCCGTGAACCCGCTCTGGAACGTCAGCACCGCTTCCGTCCCCTTGAACGCGGCAAGCTCCGATTCGAGCGCTTCGTGGAGGTCCATGGTGCCGGCGATCGTGCGGACGGCACCCGACCCGGCCCCGAACTCGCGGACGGCCTCAACCGCGGCGGCCTTCAGGCGCGGGTGGTGGGTGAGCCCGAGATAGTCGTTCGAAGACAGGCTGATGACCTCGCGCCCGTCGATCGTGGCGACTGGTCCCTGCTCGCTGGACATCACCCGGAGCGGGCGGTACAGGTGTCTGGCGTGGAGGTCGGCGAGCTCGTCAGACAGGAACGCAAACGGGTCCGGCCGCGCGGTTGTCGTCATCGAATCGAACCTCCGAACCGCCGGCGCCTCATGTCGTCCAATCCATGATCACCTTGCCCGAATCGCCGGATCTGGCCGCAGCAAAGGCATCCGCATGATCGCGGAACGAGAACCGATGGGTGATCGCGGGCTTGATATCGAGGCCCGACTGAAGCATGACCGTCATCTTGTACCAGGTCTCGTACATCTCCCGGCCATAGATCCCGCGCAGGGTCAGCTGATTGAACACAATCTCGTTGATATCGATCGAGATCTCGGCGGTCGGGATTCCGAGGATCGCAATGGCACCGCCGTGGGCCATGGTGCTGATCGCGGTCCTCAGCGCGACAGCATTCCCGGACATCTCCAAGGCGACATCGAAGCCCTCGACCATGCCGAGTTCGGTCTGAACGTCGTGAAGATCGCGCTCGCGCGGATCGACCACGAGCGTGGCGCCCATCCGCTCGGCGAGTCCGCGCCGATACGCATTCGGTTCCGAAACCACGATGTGCCGGGCGCCGGCATGGCGAGCCACCGCGATGGCCATCAAGCCGATCGGTCCGGCGCCCGACACCAGGACGTCCTCGCCGAGGATCGGAAATGCGAGCGCGGTATGGACGGCATTGCCGAACGGGTCGAAGATCGCGGCCACCTCTTCGTCGATGCCCGGCCAGTGGTGCCAGACGTTGGCCATCGGGAGGGACACGAATTCGGCAAACGCGCCGTCCCGGCCCACGCCCAGGCCGATCGTGTTGGCGCACAGGTGGCGGCGACCCGCCAGGCAGTGCCGGCACCGACCGCAGACCACATGACCTTCGCCGCTCACCAGGTCACCCACCGCGAAGTCCGCAACGTTGCTTCCGACGCGGACAATGTCGCCCACGAACTCGTGCCCAACCACGAGCGGCGCCTTGATGTTCTTCGCCGCCCACGCGTCCCACGACTCGATGTGGAGGTCAGTGCCGCAGATCCCCGTCTTCCGGACGCGGACGAGCACATCGTTGATCCCGATCTCCGGTTCGGGGACGTCGAGCAGGCTGAGTCCGGGGCCGGCCTCGGTCTTCACCAGTGCTCGCATGGTTCATCTCCTCGATGGTCGATGGTAGATGGCCGGCCTCGGCTGACCGTCAGCTGCGGCTGATCGTCTCGATGATGGGGGCCTCGAACCAGTCGATGATCGGATTCTCCACAGCCCCGATCCCCTCGATCTCGCAGCGAACCCGATCGCCCGGCTCCAGGAAGACCGGCGGGGTGCGGAACACACCGACACCGGCCGGGGTCCCGGTGGCGATGATGTCGCCCGGTTCGAGCGTGATCTGTCGAGTGATGAATTCGATCAGCTCGGGAATGCCGTGCACGAGATCCGCGGTCGTTCCGTCCTGCATGAGGATCGGCGCCCCGTGAAACGTGCTGGGGAGCGCTCTGGGAGGCGTGCCCGGAAGGGTCCCTGGAGGCGTCGAGGGATCCGCGCCGGCGCCCGGGATCCGCCAGCTCCGGATCCGGTGGCCGGCCGCGAGGTCGAAGGCATCGGCCGTCGTCATCACCGGCCCGACGGGCAGGAACGTGTCGGAGCCCTTGGCCCGCAGCCACTGGCCGTCGCCCTTCTCGCCCGCTCGCAAGGCCTGCGGATTGCCCTGCCAGTCGCGGGCGCTGACGTCATTCACAACGACATACCCTGCAACGTAGGCCCGTGCGTCGGCCACGGCGACTCGACGTGCCCGATGCCCGATGACCACGCCCAGCTCGACCTCGAGATCCAGGGCATGCGTGCCCTCGGGGCGAATGATGGGCTCACCATCGCCGACGACGGTATTGCCGAACTTCGCGAAGAGGATCGGTCGTTCCGGCGCTGCGCGGCCTCCCTCGGCGACATGATCGGCGTAGTTGAGGCCCACGCACACGATCTTGCCCGGGAATTCGATCGCCGGGAGCGGCTCAAGGTCGCCCACGGGCTGCGCACGGGTACCGGTCGCCGTGCGGGCTGCCCGCCCCCTCCCCACGGCGCCCATCGATGTCAGCGCGCGGCCTTCCTCGATGAGCGCGCCGAGTCGGTCCTCGGCGAGGGCGAGGTCGAGTCCACCGTCCACGCTGCGCAGCCGGATGACCGTGTCCTCCCCCGTCAGCAGCCCGACGGCAGGACCGTCGTCGGCGAGGAAGGCGAAGAACCGCACCGGTTCGACCGGCCTCAGCTGGCCGCGGGTGTCGGGCTGGCGGACGCGTCAACGGACGGAGCCGCTGACGGCGTCGATGCGGCCGATGCGGACGGAGCGGCGGACGGCGCGGCCGATGTGGACGGGACGGGCGTGCCCGTCGGCGCAGGCGTATCGGTCGGCTTGGGACAGAGTGGCTCGGGGTTGGTCCGCTCGCCCTGCTGGGCGAAGAACGCATAGATCTGGTTGGTATCCAGGGAATCGAGGGGCAGCACGATGCCCCAGACCAGCGCGGCATACGGCCACTTCATCTGGTCGAATCGG
>JAYWFP010000176.1:0-24397 GCA_043778745.1 Chloroflexota bacterium | reverse complement strand
GGATTGCCGGACACGACCTCGGCCACGACGATCAATCGTGTCTGTGGCTCAGGCCTGAAGGCGATCATGCTTGCTGCCGCCGAAATCCGCGCCGGCGATGCGGAGGTCGCTGTTGCGGGCGGCATGGAGAGCATGAACATGGCGCCGTATCTCCTGCCCGGTGCCCGGTTCGGCCTTCGGCTCGGTGACGCGGCGCTGATCGACGCAACCGTGCATGACGGGCTGTGGTGCGGCATCGAGAACTGCCACATGGGTACGCATGCCGAGCGCGTCGCCATCAGCAACGCAGTGACCCGCGAGGATCAGGATGCGTTCGCGCTCGAAAGTCATCAGCGGGCGATCGCCGCGATCGACGATGGCCGGTTCGCCGCTGAGATGGCACCAGTGACCATCCGGGATACCAAGGGCCGCGAGACCCTGATCGACACGGACGAGAGCCCGCGCCGCGATACGTCGATCGAAGCCCTCGCCCGGCTCAAGCCGACGTTCGCGCTCCCTGACGGCGAGGATCGCGGGGCCGCGACCGTGGGAACGGTGACGGCCGGCAACGCACCCGGGATCACCGACGGTGCCGCCGCGACCGTCGTCGCCAGCGAGCGCGCCGTCGAGAAGCTCGGCCTGAAGCCGCTCGCCAGGATCGTCGGCTATGCCCAGGCCGAGGTGGCCGCGAAGTGGCTCTTCCTCGCCCCGATCGAAGGCGTGCGAAGGCTCCTCGAGAAGACCGGCCTGGCAATCGGGGACTTCGACCTCATCGAGATCAACGAGGCGTTCGCCGCCCAGACCCTCGCCGACGGCCGGGAGCTCGGCTTCGACTGGGCGAAGGTCAACGTCAACGGCGGTGCCGTGGCGCTCGGTCACCCGATAGGTGCTTCAGGCGCGCGCATCGTCGCGACCCTGCTCCATGAGTTGCGACGCCGCGAGGGACGATATGGCCTCGCCACGCTGTGCCTGGGCGGTGGAGGATCCGTCGCGATGGCGGTGGAATCAGCGGTCTGAAGCGGACGGGGTCCTGCCCCAACCCGGACCATTGACTTGTGGCAGGCGCCTGCCCCGAACCTTACGTTTCTGCACATGACCACGATCGTCCTGGACGCTGCGTCGTCGCGCCTGCATTTCGGCGCGCGTCCGAGCGTGCCGAAACCGATGCTCCTGATGATCGTTTTCGGCGTGTTCCTGGTCATCGTCGGGGTCACGGCGGCGGCCCAGACGCTCCTTGTTGCCAAGCACGTTTCGAACGCCGCGATCTACGCGACCGTCAGCAGTGACGCGGCGACGGTCAGGACCTTCGTCAACGGTCTGGTCACCCCGGACGATCTGAGCGGCTCTGCGCCGGCCGGCCATACGGCCATGGTCGAGCACGGCCTGCAGTCGATCGCGACGGCGTCTGAGATTCTGCTGGTCGAAATCCGCAGTCCGGATGGCACGATTCAGCTGTCGAGTAACGCCACGGTGCGAGGGGAGTCCGCTCCGGACTCAGCTGCCTTCGCCGTCGCCCTCCAGGGCCGCGTCTCAACGACGCTCATCCATGCTGGCGAGTCGACCGAGGGCGCAGGGCTCCCCGTGGCGAATGGCGAATTGATTCGAGAGTACTTCCCCCTCGTAGCGCCGAATCACGAGGTCAAGGGCGTCGTCGCCATGTGGCGTGATGCCGCCCCGATCCTTGCCGCCGTCGAAAAAGTACGGAATGATGTCCTGACGGTGATCGTCAGCGGTGCCGCGATCGTAGCGCTCCTGCTGTTCCTCGTGTTCCGTGCCGCCCAGAAGCGAATCACGCGGCAAACGCTGCAATTGATCGAAGCCACGCACCTCGACGCCCTGACGGGCCTGCCCAACCATGGGGCGATGGTCGGGGACCTCGCCACCGCGATCGAGCCCGCCCGTGCCGCTGGCGCGACCATCTCCGTGGCGCTCCTGGATCTCGACAACTTCCGCAACGTCAACGATACCCACGGGCACGAGGCGGGCGATGTCGCCCTGCTCCAACTTGCGAGGACCCTGCAGGGGTCACTTCCACCCGGCGCAACACTCGGCCGCTATGGGCCGGATGAATTCCTGATTGTCGCCCGCGGCCTGGAACCGTCCGAGCTTGAGCCGTATCTCACGACCGCGCGACTCTCCCTAACCGACCAGGATCTCGAGATCAATTCGAGTGAGCGTCTGCCGATCAGCATGTCCGGAGCCATTGCCGCGTTTCCGGGCGACGGCCGATCCGTGACGGAGCTCCTCTCCGTGGCCGCCGTCGCCCTGGCCGAGGCGAAGATCAGCGGCGGCGGGCAGATCATCATCGCCGGCGATCGCCCGGCGGCTACCGACGAGCAGCGCACCTTCGACGTGCTCCAGGGCCTCGTTTTCGCCGTTGACACGAAGGACCGCTACACCCGGCGCCACTCCGAGGATGTGTCGCGCTACGCCTCATTCCTCGCCCGGCGGATCGGCCTCGACGACGACTTCATCGAAGGAATCACCGCAGCTGGACTGCTCCATGACATCGGAAAGATCGCCCTACCGGACGCGATCTTGCGGAGGCCCGGACGCCTGACCGCGGAGGAGGAGCGGATCGTCAAGGAGCACGTGACGCTTGGGGAGTCGATCGTGCGGAACGTGCCGCACGTCGATCTCGTCCGAGCCGGGATCCGGCATCACCACGAACGCTGGGATGGTCGCGGTTACGTCGATGAATTGGCCGGCGACGAGATCCCGCTCGTAGCGCGGATCCTGGCGGTCGCGGACGCGTTCTCGGCGATGACCACCACGCGCCCGTACCGCAAGGCGATGCCGATGACGGTGGCACTCGGGCGCCTCGGTGACGTGGCCGGAACCCAGTTGGACGAACGCCTGGTGGTGGCCTTTATCGAGGGCATCGAGACCGCCTCGGACGCGCCGATGCCGGGAGAGCAACCGTCGGGCCCCGCACTCTGGGTTCCCCGCACGCAGGTCGCCTGACCCATGGGCCTGGCCACGACGACCTCGCGCCGATCCGTACTCCTGACTTTCGCGCTGCTCATCGTCTCCATCGCGCGTCCGGCAGACTCGTCTGCGGCTCAGCTCTGGGCGTTCACGGGGAACAAGGGTCTGCTGGTTTCGGGGACGGCCACCGTCGTCGACGTGACCGCGACCAACCTGTCAGCCCTTGGTGATTCGATCGGCTGCGTCAAGATCTCGATCCCGGGCCAATTCACGATCCTCGCCGCATCCGTGGTGTCGGTTACTGGGGCGCTCACTTGGACGGCCACGAAGTCCGGCGCCAACGTAACGGCGAACGCCGACTCGGCTGCCGACCGGCTCGTCGGAGCCCCCGACTTCGATCAACTCGTTGTTGCGATCACCGTCCTTCCGCTTGCGCCAGGCCCCTACTCCTGGAAGGCGTACGCCTACGCGACGACGAGTTGTTCCAACGGCATCGGGAACCCGATTTCGATCCCGATGGTGATCACCTCGGTGCCGATACCCACGCCAACACCAACACCAACACCAACACCAACACCAACACCAACACCAACACCGACGCCAACACCAACGCCGGCCGCAACCCCAACCCCGGCCCCAACATCGACACCGACACCGACCTCGCCGCCCCGACCGCCAGCGACCCCTGCCTCGACCGGCACCGCCGCGACGCCCGCGCCACCTGGCTCGTTGGAACCGACACCCCCGGGTACCGGCGAGCCGACACGCGACCCTGGCTCCAGCGGGCAGCCGAGTCCATCGAACGATCCGACAACCCAGCCTTCACCATCGAACGGAACTGATGCCTTCGGGCCGGGAACCGTGGCCCTGTCAGACGGTTCGGATGGATCTGGAGCGGCCATGGAAGCTGCCGGTGCCGACTTGGCCGCGGCGATCCTGGATGGCCTGGGCATGGGGACGTGGGCCGTGCCCACCGCGACGATTGGTGGGATCGGCCTGCTCGTCATTCTCACGATCATGGCGCAGGCCGCCGGGGGGCTGATCTGGCTTCCGCTCATTCGGCGCCGGATCGGCGGGTTCGGCCTCCGCCGCACGAAGCAAGCCGGCAACTCGAAGGCCGATACCTAGGCGGTTCTCGGCTGACGACCGTCGGCGAACGGTATGCTTCGCCGCATGCTTGGAACAACCGCCTCCGCGCCAACGACCCATCGCCTGTTCATTGCCGGCGCCTGGGTCGACGGCGTCACGGGCGAGACCTTCCAGAGCCTGAACCCGGCCGACCGTCGGGACGTCGTGGGATCGTTCCAGGCCGGAACGGCGGCCGACGCCGCGATGGCCATCAAGGCCGCCGAGATGGCCTTCCCGGCGTGGCGAGCCATGCCCGCCCCCAAGCGCGGCGAGATCATGTACCGATTCGCGGAGCTGATGTCCAAGCACAAGGAGCGGCTGGCCCGGGCGATGACACGTGAGATGGGCAAAGTCATCGCCGAGGCGCGCGGTGACGTCCAGGAGGGCATCGACATCGCCTATCTGATGGCCGGTGAGGGCCGTCGGATGTTCGGCGACACGGTGCCCTCCGAGTTGCCCGACAAGTGGGCGATGAGCATTCGCCAGCCGATCGGTGTCGCCGGGATCATCACGCCCTGGAACTTCCCGATCGCGATTCCATGCTGGAAGATGATGCCCGCGCTGGTCACGGGCAACACCGTCGTGTTCAAACCGTCCAGCGACACGCCGCACTGTGCGACCTTGCTGGTCGAGCTCATGGCCGAGGCCGGGTTCCCGGCCGGCACGGTCAATCTCGTCACGGGATCTGGGGAGGCGGTCGGGGACACGATCGTCGACTCGCCTGACGTCCCGGTCATCTCGTTCACGGGTTCGTCGGTGACCGGCAAGCGCATCGCTGAGCGGGCGGGTCGCCGGCTGAAGCGGCTGGCGCTCGAGCTCGGCGGCAAGAATGGCGTTGTCGTGCTGCGTGACGCCGACCTCGATCTCGCGACGGACGGGATCCTGTGGTCGGCATTTGGGACCACCGGCCAACGCTGCACCGCCTGCTCGCGGGTCATCGTCGAACGCTCCGTCGCCGAGCCCCTCCTCGAGCGGCTGGAGGCTCGCGCGAAGACGCTGAAACTGGGTTACGGGCTGGACGCGGGCGTCGATGTGGGCCCGCTCATCAACCCCGGGGCCGTGGAGAAGGTCGAGCGGTATGTTGGCATCGGCCGAGCCGAAGGCGAACTCGTCACCGGCGGGACGGTGCGAACCGACGGCGCCCTCGCCCACGGCAACTTCTTCAGCCCGACCATCTTTGCCGGGGTTCGGCCGATGGACCGGATCGGCCAGGAGGAGATCTTCGGGCCGGTTCTGTCGGTCATTCCGGTGGACGACTTCGACGCTGCCGTGACGGCGCTCAACCAGACCCGCTACGGCCTGTCGGCGTCGATCTTCACGCGGGACGTCAACGCGGCCTTCCGGGCGATGCGGGACTTCGAAGCGGGCATCGTCTACGTGAACGCCGGCACCACCGGCGCCGAAACGCACCTGCCGTTCGGAGGCTGGAAGGAAACCGGCAACGGCCATCGAGAGGCCGGCCATGCGGCCATTGAGTCATACACCGAGTGGAAGTCGATCTATGTCGACTTCTCCGGGCACCTCCAGCGTGCCCAGATCGACAACCAGCCCGACTGAGTCCCGGCGGGTCGCTCCCGATTGCGGGATCTTGACTTGCGAGGCGGCCTCCGTCGGCGTACAAGATGTACGCCAACGTCCCGGGGGTGATCTTTCGGAGGCGCCATGAAGCGCGTGCGCGGGGTGCTATTCGGGGCCGTTCTGGCGATGATGGTGACGGGGACGGCCCTCGGATCCAGTTGCGCGAACCTGAACCGAGCGGCTGCTCCATGCGGGTTCACCTGCAACTCGGTGGTGATCGAAGGTAATTGGGTCTGGCTGCCAAGCCTGTCGAACATCGGAATTCCAGGCCTGCCGCCGTTCTGGGGATTTGTGCCGCCCGGAACGCCCGATGCGGTCTTCGTCGGAACCCCAGGTGCCAACGGCAACTTCACGAACGGTTTCAGCGTGTCGCTCCTCGGCCACAGCGCCTATTGCCTCAAGGGCGTGAACCAGGCCAAGGACCACGGCATCGTCAGCGGGTGCGAGTAGTCGTTGGCCCCGATACGAGGCCAACGACTGGGCCCGAAGTGACCTTTGCGGTATGCTCGGGCTCGTCAAGGTCGTGACTCTCGGGTCGCTGCCTCGATGGGCCCGTAGCTCAATGGCAGAGCAAGTGACTCTTAATCACTGTGTTGAAGGTTCAAGTCCTTCCGGGCTCACCAACTGAAATGACTCGACCCCCGGCGGGCGCCGGGGGTCGATCGATTCTTCCGTGGACCTGCCGGATCAGCCGCCGGTGATGCCCTTCCCGATCAGCGACATGACGTTTGTGACGATCGACTTGAACGGCACCACGACGAACGACGTCGGGGCATCCGTCGAGACAGTGCCGTCGGGGCTGCCGATCTTCACGGTGATGTTCCCGCTCTGTTTCGAATCGGCGGTCGAGACCGCGTGGATGTCGACCTCGACGACGTGGTTCGAGGCCTTGTCGACCCACATGTCGCCGGACAGGGTCACGGCCTTGAGGGCGGTCGCCATCTGGTCGAGCTGGGCGCGGCTCACCGAGTCGAAGGCCTTGTTGGCAAGGAGTTTCGTGGACTCGATCGCGACCGTGAGGTGGTAGGCGTCGACGCCGTTGCGTTGCTCCGTGCCTGCAAGCTTGAGGGTGATGCCGGCGTCCTCGAGGGCGGTCCTCAGGGCGGGGCCGTCGCCTGCCGAAGGAACCGCGAAGGACGGAACGTCACCCGACCCGCCCGCCGTGCCGGCCAGGCCCTTGAGGTCCTCGGCCGTCACTATCTGGAGCCAGCCCGCCAGGTCGCCCGCCGGCAGGTCGCCGCTCGGCTGCAGGATCATCGTCAACAGCGTGGCGAAGATCGGGCTTCGGCCATACACGGCCGTGCCGTCATAGACGATGTCAAGGTCGATCGTGGAGCCTGTGATCCCGAACTGGGCCAGGGCTCCCGCATTCGAGCCGAGGGCGGCAGCGGGAATTGATACGTGCACGGCAGCAGTTCCGGCGGCCTTGTTCGCGACGAAGGCCAGCGCGGAGGGATCGATGGCGACGGTGGTGGCACCGTCCTTGAAATCGAAACCGATGTTGACCTGAACCGGGTCCACCGTCGCCTTCATCGAGTTCGACAGGACCTGGTACGGATCCGAGGTCGTGGCGCCGCCGCAGGCCGCGACGATGGCCGTGAAAGCCACAAGGATGGCGAGGATTGGGGCAAGGCGAAGGCGCACGGCAGGATCCTCATCTAACGGCATCGACGCGGGCAATCCGCGGCCGGAGCTCGTACACCGTACTCCGACGGCCGCACTCCGCCATGGGCGAAAGGTCCTGAAGTTGGACGCATGCTAGGCTTCGACAACCCTTGGAAACCGGTCCCGTGAGGCCGGCGAACCGGTCCCGTGAGGCCGGAAAGGAGCGTTTTGGTGGCTGCGTCCAGCTCGATCCGCGGCGCCATTCACCGCGTGGACCGAGCGATCTCGATCGCCATCTCCGCCACTCATTGCCGCCGGATCGGCGAACGCGTGTGACGGCGCCCGCGCCTCGGCCAAGCTCAGTTGTCGATCCTCGAATCGGCGATCTTGGACCGGCCCTCCTGGCGCTCGAGGACGGGACGCTCTTTCCAGGAGTCGCATTCGGTGCAGCCACATCGGCCGGCGGCGACCTCGTGGTCAACACCAGTCAGACCGGCTACCAGGAAGTCTGCACCGATCCGTCGTACGCGGGCCAGATCGTGGTCATGACGTACCCCCTGATTGGCAACTACGGACGCCTCGTGGCCGACGACCAGTCAGTACGTCCATGGCTCCGCGGCCTCGTGGTAGCCAATGCAACCGCCGCCGTCGTTGACGACGCACTTCAGCTGGCCGCGCTGCTTCGCCGAGCGAAGATCCCGGCCATCGCCGGGGTGGATACGAGGGCGCTGGCGCGACATCTGCGAACCCATGGAAGCCTCCGTGCCGTGATCCTCGAACCGGGGATGCTCGACAACGAGGCGGCTCGGCGGGCTGCATCGGCCGTTCCCCGTTGGGAGGACCAGGACTTCGTCGGGCAGGTATCGCCGGGCTCCATTACGGAGTTCGGACCTGCTGGCACGCAGGGGCTGCTCGTGGCCATCGTCGACTTCGGACTCAAGTCGAACATCGTGCGCAGTCTCGTCTTCCGAGGCCTGCGGGTGCGAGTCCTGCCGCATACAGCCGACCTTGCCACGATCCTCGCTTCCGATGTCGCCGGCGTGGTTTTCTCGCCCGGCCCGGGAGATCCGGCGCGACTGGACGGACCGGTCGCGATGGCGCGCAAAGTCATCGAGGACGGCCGGCCGCTGCTCGGCATCTGCCTTGGCCACCAGATTGTGGCCCGTGCCGCCGGTGCCGAGACAACACGCCTTCGCTTTGGGCATCACGGTGCCAATCACCCGGTCCGCGACGTTGAATCGGGGCTGGTGCAGGTGACGGCGCAGAACCACGAAGTCCAGGTCATTGCCGACTCGGTACCGGCCGCGTCCGGCTTCTACGTCAGCCAGGTGAACCTCAACGATGGCTCGGTCGAGGGTCTCCGGCACAGGGACCTCGCCATCGAAACCGTTCAGTACCACCCTGAAGGGGCCCCCGGGCCGCTCGATGCGCTCGCCGTCTTTGACCGGTTCGCTGGCGCGGTGGGAGGGTAGGACGCGGCACCCGACACCAGCATCCCCACCCCCATCGCCAACGAGCTCAGCCGCCTCCATCCCGGTCGGATCGTCGTCCTCGGCGGCACCGATGTCGTGTCGGACGGCGTCAAGAACGCATTGCAGGCATACGCCAGTCCATGACCGTGTTCGCGGCCGAGCGGCCGTCGGTGCGTCGATGGTAGGCTGACCGGACTGCCTTGGAACCTGGTCCTGTGAGGCCCGGCTCCGGTCCAGAGAGGCCGACAAGGAGGGTCGATTGCCCGTGCGTGCTGCCCGTCAGGCCGCAGCTGAGCCCGCTGTTTCGCGCTTGCCGGCCAAGCCCGCATCCGTCCTGATCATCGGGTCGGGACCGGTCGTCATCGGTCAGGCTGCCGAATTCGACTACGCCGGGACTCAGGCCTGTCGCGCCCTTCGTGCCGAGGGCGTCAGGACGATCCTGATCAACTCGAATCCCGCGACGATCATGACCGACCGGGATGTCGCGGATGCGGTCTATCTCGAGCCCCTGACGATCGAGGCAATCGAATCCGTCATCGCGGTGGAACGCCCCGAGGGGCTGCTGGCCGGCCTCGGGGGACAGACCGGCCTGAACCTGGCGATGGAGCTTGCGAAGGCCGGGATCCTCGACCGCTACGGTGTCCGGCTGCTCGGAACGCCGCTCGCGGCCATCGAGATGGCCGAGGATCGCGAAGCGTTTCGGGACCTGCTTGATCGGATCGGCCAACCCTACGCCCCGTCATTCATCGTGGAGGGCGCCGACCCATCTGAGCGGGCCACGGCCGCGGATGCGGCCCTCGCCAAGATCGGGTTGCCGGCCATCATTCGCCCGGCCTTCACGCTCGGTGGCACGGGGGGCGGGATCGTCCAGACCGAGGCGGACTATCGGGACCGAATCCGGAGCGGGTTGCGGGCGAGCCCGATCGGCCAGGTGATGGTCGAGCAATGTCTCGTCGGCTGGCAGGAGATCGAGTACGAGGTCATGCGCGACGCGGATGACACCTGCATCGCCGTCTGCTCGATGGAGAACTTCGATCCACTCGGTGTCCATACCGGTGACTCGATCGTTGTCGCCCCGGTCCAGACGCTCTCGGACCCGGTCCACCAGCGCCTCCGCAGCGCCGCGCTGGCGATCATCAGGGCCCTCGGCGTCGAAGGTGGCTGCAACGTCCAGTTCGCGCTCTCGCCCGACAGCACCGACTACGCGGTCATCGAGGTCAACCCGCGCGTGTCGCGGTCCTCGGCGCTTGCATCCAAGGCAACGGGCTATCCGATCGCCCGGGTCGCCGCGCAGATCGCGATCGGACGGCGGCTGGCCGACATCCCGAACGTCGTCACCGGGACCACGGTCGCTGCGTTCGAACCGGCCCTCGACTACCTCGTCGTCAAGTTGCCCCGGTTCCCGTTTGACAAGTTCCCGACCGCGGATCGATCACTGGGCAGTCAGATGAAGGCAACCGGCGAGGTCATGGCGATCGATCGAACCTTCGGGTCAGCCCTCAACAAGGCATTGCGGGGTCTCGAACAGGCCGGGGCGGGGCCGCTGGCGGAGGATCCGGCCTGGGCCGGGACGGTCGACTATCTCGCGGCGGCACTCGGACGCAACCCGACCGACGAGGGCGAGGACGTCAACCCGAAAGGCGGAATCATCCGCTGGATTGATGAGCGCGGCGAAGCCTGCGAATCGACCCGACTCGCCCAGCGCACGGCGGCCCCGATCGTCCTGCGCCGCTTCCTCGCCCCCTCCGATGACCGGCTGTGGCGAATTCTCGCCCTGCTCCGTCGATACGTGCCGGAGGTCGAAATCGGCGGTGTGACCGGCATCCACTCGTGGTTCCTGGCCGAGCTGGGTCGGAACGTCGCACTCGAGGCCGAGGTTCAGGCCGCAGGAGCGCGCCTCGCCGATCCCGAGGATTCGCTCGGCGTGGAGCTCCTCGGGACCGTCAAGCGGGCCGGATTCGGCGATCACGAGCTGGCCGGCCTCGCGGGCGTGCCCGATTCGGCCGTCCGCGCGGCGCGCCTGGCCAATGGCATCGTGCCCGGGTTCGCGATGGTGGACACCTGCGCAGCCGAATTCGCCGCGGACACGCCGTACTTCTATTCCACGTACGCGGCGTCTGGATCGCCGGTCGAGGCACCACCCGTACCCCGGTCGGCCGCGCTCGTCATTGGCAGCGGACCCGTCCGGATCGGGCAGGGGATCGAGTTCGACTACTGCGCCGTCCAGGCAGCCGACACGCTGCGGGCCGCGGGCTGGTCGGCGGTCATGATCAACTCGAACCCCGAGACGGTGTCCACCGACTTCGATTCATCGACCCGTCTGTACTTCGAACCCCTGGATCCGGAATCGGTTCGGAGCGTCATCGACGCCGAGACGGCCGCCGGCGTGGGTCTGCTGCCGGCGCTCGTGGCATACGGCGGACAGACGCCCCTCAACCTTGCGGCGCCGCTCGCGGCCGGAGGGGTGCCGCTACTCGGGTCGGACCTCGAGGCGATCGATCAGGCTGAGGACCGGACACGGTTCTCGGCCCTGCTGGATCGACTCGGTATTCCGCAGCCCGACGGTGGCATGGCCCACTCGTTCGAGGAAGCGCTGACGCTGGCCGAGCGGATCGGCTACCCGGTGATCGTTCGCCCTTCGTTCGTCATTGGCGGCCTGGCGATCGACTTCTGCTACTCGCCCGAGGATCTTGCCCGCCAATTGGCGCTGGCCACCGTGGTCGATCCGGATCGACCCGTTCGGATCGACCGGTATCTCGAAGGCATCGAAGTTGACGTCGATGCCGTGTCCGACGGTGTTGACGTGCTGATCCCCGGCCTCCTCGAGCACGTCGAGCGGGCCGGCGTGCACTCGGGCGATTCGGTTGGACTGTTCCCGCCGCAGACGGTGAGCGAAGGCGATCAGAGTCTCATCGTCGCCACGATGGAACGGATCGTGCTGGCGCTGGGTGCCCAGGGCCTTGTCAATGCCCAGTTCATCGTCCGCGAGGACGGGGTCTACCTGATCGAGGTCAACCCACGAGCCTCTCGGACGGTCCCGTTCCTGTCCAAGGTGACCGGGGTCCCGATGGTCGAGCTCGCGGTCCGGATCGCCCTCGGCTCGACGCTCGCCGCGATCGGCTGGTCCGGTGGCCTGTTGCCGCCGCCGGACTTCGTCGCCGTCAAGGCGCCCGCGTTCTCGACCACGAAACTGCGCGGCGTCGACCCGTCGGTCGGTCCGTTCATGCAGTCGACCGGCGAGGTCATCGGGATCCACCGTGATCCGCGGGTGGCGCTCGCCAAGGCCCTCCGCGGTGCGTCATTGATTCCTCCACGCGCCGGGGTCGGCGTGGGTGCCGTATCCCCGGTCGCGCTTCTGTCCATCGCGGATCGCGACAAGGAAGGGCTGGCCCGCCTCGGGACGGCGTTGACCGTCGCTGGCTATCGCCTGATGGCGACGCCCGGAACCCGCGATGAACTCGAGCGCCACGGGCTGCACGCGGAGCCCGTGGCAAAACTCGGGTCGGTCGCGAGCGAAGCACCCGGCATGCCCGGGATCCTGGACGTGATTGCCTCGGGCGATGTCCGACTCGTGGTCAACACTCCGACACCGAGGTCGGGTGCCGTCCGGGACGCCGCCGAGATCCGCCACGCGGCCATTGCCGAGGGGATCCTGTGCCTCACCGCCATGGAGACGGCGATCGCGGCCGCCGAGGCTCTGGACCCATCGATCCAGAGCCAACTGGCCGAGGTCCGGTCGCTCGCGGAGTGGGTTCCCGTGGTCGGCCCTCGACGTCCTCAGGAACCCTCGATGAAGAGCGCCTGACCGAGGGACCAGAGGGTCAGCGTGGTGAGCGCGACCATCATGATCGCCAACGGGACCTGGCGGATCCGAATCTCTCGCGTCGCGATCTGGCCGACGAGGCCGGCGTCGCGCGACGCAACCACGTGTCCCGCCCAGGCCCCGGCCATATGGCCGCCGACGACGGCGATGACCTGGAGGCCCCACACGAGGGCGGGCGGCAACCAGGTTCCGGTCGGCTCGAACGAGGCGGTTCCGAAGTAGTCCGAACCACTCTGCAGGGGATCCGAGACGGCGACGGCGATTCGCTGGCCCTCGATGATGAGGTAGGTGAGGTAATGGGCGGTGAGGTAGCCGATCGCGATCGGCAGCAGGCCGGCACCCGTCGCCGCGACCCCGACGAGCCGCGAGACGATCAGCGCCGCCCCCACGATCAGCGTCAGGAAGCCGGCAAGGATCAGGGTCTGGGGAATCGCGGCCGGCAGACCGAAGATCGAAACCCAGACCTGCGTTTGCGACAGGCCGTCAAACAGGATCGAGCCGGTACCGAGGCCGATCATGACGACATCGGGCCGAGTCCAGCCGCCAGCCATGAGCCCGGATCCAAAGGACCGCCGTCGAATCGTCCCCTCACCGCCTCCAGACACATGCGCCCATGGGGCAAGGCGGCCAAGCAGGGCGAACCAGACCGAGAAGACCTCGCCGTGCTCGGTCCAGGTGCGGCGGCCGTACTGGGCCATCATCGCCAGCGTGTACACGGTGTAGCCGCCAACAACGAGGGCAAGGGTCCGCGATCCGGCCCCGAATGCGACGAGTTCGAGCCAGACCACGGCGCCGAAGCCGAAAACCGCCGGCCAGCGCCCGAGTGCCGCAGGGTACGGAGCGGATGGAAGCGAAGTGACGCCAAGCCGCCGGAGCACGCCGCCACCGAGATCGTGCAGGGTCGTGAACGGGTCCAGCCAGGTCCAGATCGGGAAGACGAAGGCCGACACAAGCGCGACGCCGACCCACCCGTACACCCACGTGAAGAGACGCGAGACTTCGGCATCGGATTCACCGCCGAGCACCCCCTGGACGATGATCCAGGCCCACCCGATCAGCCCAATGAGCCGAAGTGTCGTTCGGAGGGCGACGGGAACGGGCCGGCCCGTTCCCGCCTCGTTTGGGGGAGCGGAACGCACCTCCCTCGCCAGGACAAATACGAATGAGAGGCCAACGGCGCTCGCGGCACCGATCAGGTACACCGCGAGAGGCAGGCGGCTCTCGAACAGCTTCGAAAGCTGATGTGCGGCGACCGTGGCCGGGAGTGCGAGCAGGGCGATCCCGAACGCCAGAGCGCTGAGGAAGTACTTCATGACGCCGAGTGTATTGATCGCGGTTCGTATCGACGCGGGCCGAATGGCCCAATCGGTCCCGGTCAGCTCGGTCGATACAGCCTCAATCCGTCAATTGGCCCCGCTGCGGTAACCTCTGCCGGCCACCCAGCCCTTCTTGGAGTTTCGTGAACCCATGGCCGGACTCACCATCGACTTCACCGACGAGCGCCTGCCGAATGGTCTAAGGCTCGTCGTCTCCGAGGACCACGTCGCCCCGGTTGTGGCCGTGAACATCTGGTATGCCGTCGGTTCGAAACACGAGGTACCGGGCAAGACAGGTTTTGCCCACCTCTTTGAACATGTGATGTTCCAGGGCTCGGCCCACGTCACGAAGGCCGAGCACATCGGTTTGATCCAGGCCGTCGGCGGCACGATGAACGGCACGACCTGGCTTGATCGCACGAACTACTTCGAGACGGTCCCGTCTCATCAGCTGGAGTTGGTTCTGTGGCTCGAGGCGGACCGGATGGGCACGCTGCTCGAGGCGCTGAGCCAGGAGAACCTTGATAACCAGCGCGAGGTCGTGAAGAACGAGAAGCGGTGGTCCTATGACAATCGCCCATACGGGTCCTGGAATCAGCGGCTCCTCGCCGGGGTCTATCCGCCCGAACATCCCTACCACCATCCGACGATCGGCTCAATGGAAGATCTGGACGCTGCGTCACTCGATGACGTCAGCTCCTTCTTCCGGACCCACTACGCCCCGAACAATGCCGTTCTGAGCATCGTGGGCGACCTCGATCCTGCCCAGGCGCGAGCTTGGGTCGAGCGCTATTTCGGCACGATCCCTGCCAACCCGGCACTGCCGGTGGACATCGGCGACCTGTCGTTGCCACCTATCCTCGGGACCGAGGTTCGGGAGACCGTGGTCGAGGCGGTCCCGCTGCCCCGGATCTATTGGGGCTTCCGGGCACCCGTGTTCGGCGATCATCGCCTCGACGCACTCGACCTGGCGGGCCAGATCCTCGCCGGTGGCAAGGGCAGCCGGCTGCACCGACGCCTTGTCCGGGATGAACGCCTGGCCCAGGACGTCAGCCTGTTCTCGCTCGGACTCGTTGGCGGCGCTTCCGTCACGGCCGGTTGGGCCACGGCTCGACCCGGCGTCGACCTGGCTCGCCTGGAAACAGCCTACTGGGAGGAGCTCCAGCGGCTGGCCAATGAGCCGCCCACGGAGGACGAGCTCGCGCGTGCCAAGGCCCTGACGGAGGCGGACGAGCTTGGGTCACTCCAGCGGGTGGAGGAGCGTGCCGACCGGCTCTCGATGTACGCGACCCTGTTCGACGATCCGGGCGTCGTCAACGACATGTTGCCGCGATACCTGTCCGTGACCGCGGACCAGGTCCGGGACGCATGCCGGGCGGTCTTCCGGGCGGATAATCGATACGTTCTGACCTATCTTCCGGCCGCCGTCCCGGCCGGCGATCACGTGGCCGATGCCGTCGAGGCAAACGCATGACCACCGCGGACGGATCAGGCTCGTCGCAGGAGCGCCCGCAGCCCGGCGTTCCACGGCCGTACACGTTCCCGTCCTTCCAGCGCACGCGGCTTGATAACGGCCTGTCCGTGATCTCCGTCGACCTGCCCGCACGGCCGCTGCTTGCAGGAGTCCTGATCGTGCTGGGTGGCGCCGGCGACGATCCCGAGCTGGAGGCGGGCGCCACGGTCCTGATGGCCCGCGCACTGTCCGAAGGCACCGACAACTACGATGCGATCGAGCTTGTCGAGGCAACCGAGCGGCTTGGCGCGTCACTCCACGCCGAGGCTGGATGGGATGCCCTGTCCGTCTCGGTCGATGTTCCCGCCGACCGGTTTCCGGCCGCTCTTGATCTCGTCGGCGAGGTCATGGCCCGACCCACCTTTCCGGCGAGTGATGTCGAGCGTCTTCGGGACGAGCGTCTCAATGACCTGCTCCAGGCACATGCCGACCCGCGTCGACGCGCCGAAGAGGCCTTCACTGAGACCATCTACGCCAGTTCCTCCCCGTATCGCCACAGTGCCGCCGGTACGCGCGAAACGGTCGAAGGCCTCGGATCGGACGAAACGCGACGCGCCCTCGCCCGGCGGTTCGATCCGGCCGCGATGACCCTGATCGTCGGCGGCGAATTGGGAGGCCTCGACGTTCATGCGATGGCGGTCGAGCGATTCGGCAGCTGGAAGGCCGACGCGCAGGCTGGACCCGCAAACACGGTGGACGCCTCTCCCTCGACGATCGAGCGACGGGTTCGGGTCATCCATCGGCCCGGGGCGGTCCAGACCGAAATCCGCGTCGGACATCCCGGGCTACCTCGCCGCATCCCGGACTTTCATGCGGTCTCGGTCATGAGCGCCATCCTGGGCGGGCTCTTCAACAGTCGCCTGAATCGAAAGCTCCGTGAGGAGAAGGGCTACACATACGGTGCCAGCGCCGGGTTCGACCTGCGCCGTTCGGCCGGCCCGTTTGCAGCCCGAGCGGCGGTCAACACCGACGTCACCGTTCCGGCGATCGTCGACATGCTCGCGGAGCTCGATGCCATCCGGATTGAAGCTCCGACAACCGACGAGCTCAGCGCCGCGCGGGACTACCTCGTCGGCGTCTTTCCGCTCCGTTTCGAGACGCCAGGCGCTGTCGTTGGCGCGCTCAGCGGTCTCGTGATGCTGGGCCTGCCGGACGACGAACTGGCCCGCTACCGCGGCGCGATCGAGGCGGTCGACGCCGATGCTGTTCTCGCGGCGGCGCGGGCGCACGTTCGGCCGAATGAGGCCGCGGTCGTCCTGGTCGGTGATGCCGACGCCTTCATGCCTGCGCTCGAGGCTGCAAATCTCGGTCCGATCACCGTCGAGCGGGACGAAGCGTGACGGAGGTCCGCAACGCTGCAGCCTGACGCGCCCCCGGAGATCAGCGGTCGCTTTCCTGCGCTTGCGTCACCGATCTACCGGCGGTTCCTGCTCGCCTCGATGCTCGCGACCCTCGGGGCATTCATGCAGGCGACGGCGCAGGGTTGGCTGGTCCTGCAACTGACGAATTCACCGGCCCTGCTGGGACTCGTCAGCGCAATTGCCGGCCTGCCCGTCCTCCTCCTCGCCGCCGTGGCGGGCGTCATGGCGGATCGGCTGGACCGGCGGCGCCTGCTGGCCTGGGGCTACTGGGCCGGAGCCGCCCTCGCGGGCGGCTTGGCGCTCCTGACGTCCCTCGGGGTAGTCGAGTATTGGCACGTCGCGCTGATCGCATTGCTCGGCGGGATCGTGATAACGGTCCAGATGCCGGCGAGCCAGGCGGTCGTATCGTCGATCGTGGACCGGGCGGTCATCGGTGGCGCGATCGCCCTCAATTCCGCGCAGTACAACCTCGCCCGGATCATCGGCCCATCGATCGCCGGCCTGTCCATCGCCGCGGGGGGTCTTGCCCTGGGCTTCTGGGCAAATGCTGCGGCCCTCGTGATCGTCGGCTTCGTCATTGCGCGGCTTCCGATCCCCGTGACGCGGGCCGGCAACCGAGCCAGTGCCGCGCTCTGGGGGGACCTCCAGGATGGGGTCCGTTACGTCGCGAACGATCCGATCCTGTCGGTCCTCATCCTGCTCGCCGCAGCCCCCGCGCTGTTTGTCCTTCCGTATCTCACGTTCGTGCCGGTCTTTGCGAGGGACATTCTGGTGATCGGGGCACCGGGCCTTGGGCTCCTGACCGGCTCGATCGGGGTCGGCGCACTGATCGGGGCACTGCTCATGGCCTCGCGACGCCCGTCGGGTGGGAGCGGCCGGCTGTTGCTGATCGGCCTCGGATCGATTTCGATCTCACTATTCGTCTTCGCGACATCGAGGTCCGTGATCCTCTCGATGCTTGCCCTGGCGATCCTCGGAGCGAGCCAGGTTGCCTACTACTCGACCACGAACACGTTGATCCAGCTGCGCGTTCCGGCGCGCCTCCGTGGACGCGTGCATAGCCTCTACGTCCTCACATCGATCGGGCTCCTGCCGATCGGCAATCTCGCGTCCGGCGCCATCGCCGAGAGGACCGGCGTTCCGGCGGTCCTGGCGGTCGGTGCCCTGGTCACCCTTGGGGCAACGGTCCTTGCTGCCGTTGTACGTCCGTCCCTTCGGCGGGTGGCCGCAGGGCCGGCTGGCAGTGCGGCAGTCGGCATGGACGGATTCGCAGGGCGGGGGCCGGACAATTCGCTCCGTGGCGTCGCGTCGCCGCCGGATTCGACTCCAGCAGTTGAAACCTTTTCGTTCGACCTTGACTCAGACAAGACGAACGACCGATCGCCGATCGGGCCAGACGCTGGAGCCTCAACAACATGACACCGTCCATCCGCTTGCAGATGATCCGCACGATCGGCATTGCCGTCGTGAGCCTGCTTCTCGTTGTTGGCGGCGCCTTTGCGGCGAACAACATCGCCGGATCCGTGGCGCCCACGAACGACGCGCTCAACGCCGCTGAAACCTCGGAGCCGTCTGAATCGCCCGAGGCGAGTGAATCACCCGAGGCGACAGACGCGACCGATGCCACCGAGTCCCAGCACGCAAGTGAAACCCCTGAGGCCTCGGATGACCAGGGCGACGACGCCGACGAGGCGACCGAGGTCGACGACAGCAACGACGCGACCGAAACGGACTCTCCTGAAGCATCCGACAACAATCACGGTGGCGATGATGCTTCGCCCGACGCAACTGACAGCCATGGCGGCGACGACCACGGCAGCGACGACTGAGCTGATCCTTACGGTTCGGCCAGGACGTGACGAATGGCTCGCCATGGAAACCGCTGATTCGCGTCACCATGGGGTCGACGACGCCGGCCAGGACCGGCTCGGCAGGACGTTCATGGAGTGGACCGATCGATCTCGTCTCAGCCGCAACGCAACCCCTGGAGCCACCCGCTGATGACGCCGCAGTTGTCGAGGCAATCCTTGGTGGTGATCGGGACGCCTTTCGCACCCTTGTGGACCGCGAGGCGCCCTCGATCATCCGAGCTTGCCACCGCATCCTCGGTGATCTCGGGGAGGCCGAAGATGTTGCCCAGGAGGCGTTCGTGACCGCCTACCGGTCCCTTGGCTCGTGGCGTGGGGATGGCCCGTTCGGCGCCTGGCTGGCCCGGATCGCGGTACGCCTTGCCATCCGCCAGGCCACGCGTCGGAAGACCGTTGCCTGGGTCAGTCCCGGCGTGGCCCCGGAAGGGACGCTCGACGATCCGATCGCGCGGCTCCGATCCGATGGATCGGCGGATCCCGAAGGTCTCGTCCTGCGTGGCGAGCGCCAGGTGGCCGTCCGCAACGCCGTTGCCGGCCTGGATGAACCCTATCGGGAGGTTGTCGCCCTGCGCTTCTTCGCGGAACGCTCGCTCGACGAGATCGCCGCGCTGACGGGCCGGCCTCTCGGCACAGTCAAGACTCACCTCCATCGCGGCCTGATCCGCCTGCGCGGGCAGTTCTCGGAGAACGAGCGATGACCATGCGGCCAGGATCCTATCGACCCGACGAAGTGGGGGGTGCCGATGGCCCCGTCCGGGAGTCGGAGGTTGCCGAGGCCTATGCCGCCGCGCGGCTCCTGGAACGGGCAATGCCGACCGATGCCATGACGCCGTCCGGCGATTTCGTCAATCGTGTCATGACCGCAGTGGCCATGGAGCCGGCACCCCAGGCCGCAGGCTTCCTGGGCGCACTCATGGCCCACCCCGGACCCACGAGCTTCATCGCCAGTCTGCGTTCGGCCTGGGCGACGGCTGCCGGCGCTGCCGGACGGCCCTTCCAGGTCCGTGCCGCTGCAATGGCCTATGTCCTGGCGGTGCTCGTTGCAGCCGTGTCACTCACCGGGGTGGCGACACTCGGTACCGCGGGAGCAATCGGCGGCCTTCTCGACCAGGATCGATCCTCGGATCCGTCCGGGCTCGTAGCGTCGCCGTCACCGTCGCCGACCCTGTCCGACGGCGTCGAGCCATCCGAATCGGCCGAGCCATCCGAATCGGCCGAGCCGTCAGGAAGCACCGGGCCGGAAGACTCGCTCGAACCGGGCGAGTCGCCGGGACCGAGCTCTTTGAGGGCGCCCGGGGCCAGCGCGTCTCCGGACGGCTCAGACGATCACAGAGAGAGTCCATCCCCTGGTTCGAGTGATGACTCGGGTGGCGGCTCTGGTTCGCCCACGGACACGCCTCAACCGTCCGAAACCCCGCACTGACGGGTTAGGCGTCGGCTCAGGCTCCTACCGCACGAGGCCCTTGAGCGCGAGGTGGTAGAACAGGTTTGGGTCGTACGGCATGTTCAGGATCGCGGCCCCGCCGATCTGAAACGTCCACGCGATGATCTGGACCGCAGCACAGTTCAGGTTGCCGGACGCATCCGGGGTACACCCGGTCGTACTGGCGCTTCCGGTAAGGGATACGTCGCCACCGGCGGTGTAGATGGTGCCCTCAAGGTTGGTGCTCCCGCCGCCACCGACAAAGACATCGGCTCGGCCGTTGTAGGCGCCGCTGGCACTGCCGTCCTGCCAGAGCAACATGCCCCCGAATAGGCAGCCGGTTGTGCTGTACGGCGGGCACGGGACCGTCCCTGAAAGCCCCTTGAGGCTGATCGAGCCTGTGCCCGACACGTCAAGATCCTGCTGGCACTTCAGGTTGTCGTTGGAGGATTTGCAGGCCGTGGCATAGATCGGGTCATCCGTGCTGAAGATGAGGACGCGGCCGCTCGCCGAGTCGAGTGAACCTCCGGTCTGCGCGATCCCGCCCCCCGCGATGACGTAGATCCCGGGATTGAGCGTGATCTTGGCCGACCCGGAGATCGACCAGCCACCGTAATAGGTGCCTGGATTCAGCGTGACGATGTCCCCGTTCTTGAAGGCGCAGGCCTTCGGCGTGGACGCGGATCCCGAGGCCCCGGTGGGACAGGTCCCGGCGGCACCGGTCACCGGAGGGCGGATCAGGGCGAGCGGATCACCCGCGAAGCCAGCCTGTTCGTCCACCGTGCCGATCACGGGCGGCGTGTTCCCGGAATAGGTACAGGCGCCCTGGACGTACAGGGCCGGGATGTCGACGGTCGTGTTCGAGCCACTGACCTCGAAGGCGCCCTTGGGGTCCTTGGCGCATGCGTCGTTCGCTCCATACGGGACGGCGCCGCAATCAGAGTTCACCTGGACCCAGCCACCGGGCGCGGTGACTCCGGCCGCCGCGAAGATCCGGATCCCTCCTCCGCTGCCTCCGCCGTTGATCTTGGCGGCGGCAACACTCCCACAGCCCTGGTCAGAAAGCGCCACCAGGCTGCTTGATCCACCCGTTCCATCGTCGTTTGCGGCGACGGCAGATGTGGTCACGATGATCGACCCAAGGTTGACGATGCCGGCAAGCAGGCTCTTGTGTGGCTTTCCGATCACGACCTCGACGTAGTTCTTGTTGCCCGCGTATTCCTTGGCGCCCTTGCTGGGTGGCCAATTGACCGTCAGCGTCGAACCGTCCTTCGCACCCCCCGGGTCGCATGCCGCGTTGTTGTCGGTTCGCGTCGCGGAATAGCCGTTCTGGACCGAGTAGAAGCACGCTGCGGTCCACATCTTTGCGGTGTTGGCCGTGGGTCGGAGGTAGCGGGCAGCCGCCAGCGCACCCGGATCTGCGGCGTTCTGCTCCTGGCGGCGCTGCATGAACACCATGCCAAGGTCGACGACGAGGGCACCGATCAGGAGGATGGCAATGAGCCCACCCGCGAACAGCACGAGGATCTGACCCTGATCCGGGCGTCGAATTCCGACGAAGTGTCTCTTCATTGCTGGCGGTGGATAACCTCTGTGACGACGGCCTTTATCGTGATGCTGGACGGAATGAGCAGAAAACCGGCCAGCGGTGGCGACCACTGCATGCAGGCGTACGCGGTGACCTGGTTGCCGGGCATGTCGCTCGCCGGGTCATCTGCCGCGCTCGTCAGGGCGTTGCCGCACGCAAGCGCGCCTTCGTTCGCGACCGGATTGACGCCGCCGATGTTGCACTGGACGAACTGATTGGCGGAGACGCCCTCCTGTGGTGGATGGTCCGCTATAGGAAATCCCGAGGCGGCCGAGTAGTTGCCGTTGCCGGGGATGGTCACGTAGGACGGGACGTAGCCGGACCAACATGCGTTCACGAAGACCCCGGCCGGGCTCGTGCCCCAGACGCTTCCTCGAGCGTGTGCGGTCGTCTTTGGCCAGCCCTGTGCTGGCCCATCGCACTGGTATGGAGCGAGCGGATAGGACGCTGGCGGTGCGTTCGGGTCGCGCCAGGACGCGGTGGGGCAGATCGCGGTCGAACTGTGGATCGCTGCATAGCGGGCCGCCTCTCGTGCCACGTTGGTCAGCTGCTGCTGGTAGAAGACCCACAAGCCTGTCGAGATGATCCCGAAGATCAGCATCATCCCGAGCGGGGCCACGAGCGCAAACTCGGCGACGCCCTGGCCTCGGGACGGATCATGAGGGCGATGTACGCCCCGGATGGCGCGCATCAGTAGTCGGCCACGGTGAAGGTCCGGATCTTCTGGATGTAGAAGTTGCCGGACAGGGTGTCCAGAGATCCGCCGAGGAACGGGATCGAAAAGCCGAAGACCGTGCTGAAGCGATAACAGACGCGGACCTCGACGTATTTGCTCAGCTCCGATCCGCCAGTCTGTACGTTTGAGATCGGGTCCGAAATGACCGAGCACTCGGCGGGAACCCCGCCGCCGGCGTTGTAGGGCGTCGCGCAGTTCGGGTCGATGCCGTCATGGACGCAGACCAGGGTGGGGATCCCGGCGCATTCCGTTGCCGGACCGTTGTAGACCACGTTCGCGAGTCCCTTGGCCTCGTCGCAGACGGACTGCCACGCATAGCTGTGGAGGGCCGCGTAGTCCGGCGTCGCGGCGCGAACGAATTCCTGGGCGGCCACTTCAGCGGCCGTTCGGGCGATCGATTCGACGTTCAGCGACGCCGCGAAATAGCGACCGAAGTCCGCCACAGTCAAGAGAATGATCAGCAGAAACGGGACAATCAGCGCGAACTCGGTCACGGACTGCCCGCGGCTCCGCCGGTTCGCTGAGCCGAGCCCTTGATCGGACACGCCAAGAGACCGCCGATGCCTGCTCGGCGCAGGGAAATTGAGCGGTGGTCGGGGCGGGTGCACGGACATCTTCCGACGCTAGCAGCAGCAACCTTGCGATAACAATGCCATTGGCGCGTGCGCGCACCACTTGATGGGCACAAAGTCCTGCCTGTCTCAGCGCTGCCGCGCGGTGAAGTCGGGGCGCGACAGTGGACCATCCTCGAGCGTCGAGTACGCTTCCGCGATGATCGTGATCTGCGGGGCGCTTCCCACCGATCCGGGTCGCCCGGGTCTGGCCGAGGCCATCGCAACGGTCGCCGCGCGCGCTCGGGACGCCGTTCAGGTCATCGGCATCGTCGCGGACGGCCCCGAAGGCGACCGGCTCCTGCTGCGGCTGGCAGAGGCAGGCGTGGGGCATGCGGCCGTGCTCAGGACCCTCGACCGACCGATGGAACCGGCCGACATCGCGCTTGCCCTTCGCTACCTGCCGGACGTTGCCGTTATCGTCGCCGCCGACCTTGCGGCCGACCTGCTCGGCGCCGTCACCGACGGAGCGGCGTTCGTGGGCGCATCGTTGGTCGTGATCCGCGCCGATGACGAGGACGAGCCCGCGGACGAGCACTCGACCACCGACGTGAGGGACGCCGCGACGGTCCTCGTAGCGCCGAGGTCGGACCTTGATGGCACGTTCGCCGGGTTCGTGGCCGCGTTCGCAGGCTGTCTCGACTCCGGCGACGTGCCGGCCGACGCCTGGGCAAAGACGCTCCAGAAGCTGGCGGTCGACCCGGTCAGATGAGCTTCCGGTCGTCGGGGGCCGTCAGGTGCTCGATGAGCGCCGGCCCGTCGTTCCGAACGTTGTTCACCGCGCGACTGACCGGATAAGCCTCGAGATCGTCGTCCGGCGCGGGAACCAGCAGTCCCTGCAATTCGCCAGGATCGGGCAGGGCAGGATCGAGCCATCGATCCCACGCCTCTTCAGCCAGAACCACTGGCATGCGGTCGTGAATCGGGCGCATCAGGTCGTTGGGCGTCGTGGTCACGATCGTGAACGTGCGGCGGACCTCATCGGTCTCGGGATCCCGCCAGCCGGACCAAAGGCCAGCCAGGGCCAGCGGTCGCGCATCCGTCCGCACGATCCGGAACGGCTGGCGAACGGTGCCCTCGCGGCGCCACTCGAAGAAGGAATCAACCGGAACCAGGCACCGACGGCTTCGAAATGCATCCCGGAAGGCCGGTGAGGTCGCCAACGTCTCGGCCCGGGCGTTGAACATCCGGTTGCCGACCTTCGCGCTGTCCGCCCAGTGCGGAATGAGGCCCCACCGATAGGCCTTGATGGCGCGCCGCTCGTCGCGCTGGACGACGACGGCAGCCTCGTCGGTCGGCGCGACGTTGAACCGTGCTCCTCGAGCATCGGTGAGATCCTCGGCCGCGAAGATGTCGGCGAGGTCCGAGGTCGGCCGTTCCTGGGTAAAGCGCCCGCACATTGCGCATCTAGTATCGTCGTGTCGATGACTGACCACCCGATGCCCCCGACCCCGAGCGAACTCGAGGC
>JAYWFP010000175.1:0-9910 GCA_043778745.1 Chloroflexota bacterium | reverse complement strand
ATGACCGGGCGGACCACCGGCCCGCACCTCCACTGGATGGTGGAATTCCGCGGCAACTTCGTGAACCCGCGCCTCTTCCTGTAGCGGTTCCGGGCCCGTACTCGTCGCCCCCCGGCCCCCCCAGGGCGACCCGACCCCTGGGCGACCCGACCCCCCGGATGACCGGCCCCGGTGCGCGAAGCGGCCTTGATCTCGGGAACCGATAGCGCGGCCCTGACATGAACTGTTCATGCGGTGATGATGGTCGCCCGCATCGCCCGATGCTACGATCGGACCCGGTCAGCCGCGGCCGCGATCAGCTGAGGAGAGGCTCGTGAAGCGAACACTCGCGATGGTCCTGGCCGGCGGCGAAGGCGAGCGCCTGTCGATCCTGTCCTCGGTCCGCGCAAAGCCCGCAGTCCCGTTCGGGGGCAAGTACCGGATCATCGACTTCACGCTCTCGAACTGCGTCAACTCCGACATCAACGACGTCGTGGTCCTGACGCAATACAACCCCCGGTCGCTCAACGACCATATCGGCCTGGGCAGGCCCTGGGATCTGGACCGAACCCGCGGCGGGGTCAAGCTGCTCCAGCCGTACATCGCCCGCGGCCGGGTGGCCGAGTGGTATCGCGGCACGGCGGATGCTGTCCTTCGCAACCGCAGCCTGCTCGAGCACTCCGACGCGGACATCGTCCTGATCCTCGCCGGCGACCACATCTACAAGATGGACTACACGCCGTTCATTGCCGCCCACCGCCGCAAGCGCGCCGATGTCACGATCGCCGTGCGCCGGGTCCCGCTCGCCGAGGCGACTCGGATGGGCATCCTGGCCATGGACGAGACCGATCGGATCACCGAGTGGCAGGAAAAGCCGAAGCAGCCCAAGAGCGATCTCGCCTCGATGGGCGTTTACGTCTTTTCTCGGAAGACGCTGCTGAAGTGGCTGGACAAGGACCTGACCGACTTCGGTACGCACATGATCCCGGCGATGCTCGATTCCGGCGCCCGCGTCTACGGCTACCGCTTCGCCGGTTACTGGCAGGACGTCGGAACGATCCAGTCCTACTGGGAGGCCAACATGGCCCTCCTGGTGGACCACCCGGAGCTCGACCTGTACGACAAGGACTGGGTCATTCACACGAAGTCCGAAGAACGTGCGCCGGCCAAGCTCGGGCCGACCGCGCAGGTCCATCGCAGCCTCATCAGCCACGGCTGCGTTATCGACGGCACGGTCGTGAACAGCGTCCTGTCGCCCGGCGTGCGCGTCGGGGTGGGCGCCGTCGTACGCGATTCGATCGTGATGTTCGACTCGGTCATCGGGTCTCGCGCCGTCGTCGATCGGGCGATCCTGGACAAGGAAGTCACGGTCGGCCCGGGCGCGATCATCGGCGAGGGCCCGGACGACCCGCCCAACAAGGCCGAGCCGACGCGCCTCAATACCGGTATCACCGTCGTCGGCAAGCAGAGCGTCATCCCCCGCGGCGCGCGCATCGGACGCAACGTCCGGATCGGCGGTAACGTCCGAGCCGCGGACTTCATCCGCAAGGTCGTGCCGACCGGAGGCTCCGTGGACGCAACGCCTCCGGGCCGTGCCAGGTCCCGGAACCGTGCCTCGACGGAAGACACCAGCGCGGCGGGCTAGACTTCCGGCGTGCCCGATCCTTTGGTCGCCACGTCGGAGGACGTCGCGGCCTGGCTCCTCGACCTCGACATCGTTCCGATGCATATGGCCGATCGGGACGGCATTTCCGTCTGGGATGTCGTCCTCGATGGACGCCGTCGCCTCGATCTCCGCATCACCCTCATCCTGGATCCGGGCACGGGCTTGATCGTCTGGCTGCACCTGGCGCCCCCGCTCGGCGACGGCCTTCGGAAGGCCTACCGGGCGCTCCTGGGCTGGAATGACGAGTTCCCGCTTGCGAAATTCTCGCTTGCCGAGGACGGGCGCCCGATCCTGTCCGTGGAAATCCCGATGCGCTGGCTCGATGCCGATGAGCTCGGCCTTGCCCTTGCCAGAGTTGTCGGCATCGCGGACCGGCTGTTCGATGAGACGCGTTCCTGGGTCTGGGTCGGCGGCCACGTGCCGGCGGGCTATGGGGAGGGGGATCGCCGGTCCGAGGTCCTTCTCGGCCGTTACATCGAGCGACTCCCGGAGCTGTTCGAAGCGTGATCAGGCTCAACCGGGGTCGTCGAGTCCCGATCATCGTCGCCGCGATCCTGGCCATGGTGGCGGTCGGTTTCGGAGTCCGGGACGCCGCTGCGGCGAGCCCGCCGGTCACCCTGGTCACGGCCACGACCTACGACGTTCTACCGGACGAGCACCGGATCGCCGTGACGGTGCAGATCACGGCCACCAGTACCCTCAAGGACACGGTCACCCGCCGCTTCTACTCGGATCGTGCCTACCTGGCCGTTCCGGCATCGGCCACCGAGATGCGCATTTCGGCCGCGAGTGGGAAGCCGTCGGTCTCGGTGTCCTCGCGCACGGCCGGCGCTGCCGTGCTGCTTTTCAGGTTCGGATCGCAACTCGCCGCCGGGAAGACGATGAGCCTGACCCTGACCTTTGACATTGCGGATCCCGGCGGGGCGCCGGACCGCGCGCTGCGCATCTCCCCCTCGCTGGTCCTGTTTTCCGCCTGGGGCATCGGGACGGATGGTGTGGCCGGCTCGACGGTCCGCGTCCGCTTTCCGGCCGGGTACAGCGCGTCCATCGGGCGCGGGCCGCTGTCCGGGCCGGTGACCGAAGCTGACGGCCACCTCGTGTATGCCAGCGCGCCGATGTCGACGCCGGGCACGTTCGTCGCCGATCTCGCGGCGGATCGGCCCGGACTGCTGATCGATGGCCATCGATCCGTGTCGGTCGGGGCACGGACGGTGCTGCTGAACATTCGGGCCTGGCCCGACGACCCGGACTGGCGCGCCAGGGTATCGGACGTGCTCACGCGCGGGCTCCCGGCGCTCGGCGCCGCCGTGAGCGTGGACTGGTTGATCGGGCCGACGCTCGAGGTTCGCGAGACGATCTCGGCGACGGCCGGCGAGTCCGGGACCAGCTCGGAAGGCGCCGGAGGGTTCGATGCCTCCGCGGGGCGCCTGGACATCCCGTACACCGCGGACCGGACCGTCATTCTCCACGGCGCCGCTCATGCCTGGTTCAACGTTGCGCTGGTCGAGGATCGCTGGATCGCCGAAGGGTTCGCCGGCCTGGCCACCGCCGAGGCTGGCGCCGCGCTCGGAATCGAGGTCCGATCACCCGCCATGACCGTGGAGGCAGTCGGCCACGCCGGCCCGTTGAACGCGTGGGTCGTCGGAGGCCTGGACGACGACTTTGGCTACGCAGCCTCACTCCAATTGGCGCGAAACATCGCGGCGAGGGCGGGCGCCACGGCGCTTCGCGCCGCCTGGGCGGATGCTGCCGCTGGAACCTTCGCCTATCAGCCGACGGATCCGCCCGTGGAAGGTTCGGTGGACTCACCGGAGCGTGGAGCCGGGCCGGTCGATTGGCGCACCCTGCTCGACCTGATCGAGGAGCACTCGGGCCGTTCTTTCGATGGACTCTGGCGCGCCTGGGTCGTGCGTCCGTCCGATGCTGCACTGCTGGACGCTCGTGCCGACGCGCGGGCCCTGTACGCGGCAACCGCCGACGCGGCCGCTCCCTGGGTCCTTCCGCGGTCCGTCCGAGATGCGATGCGGTCGTGGCAATTCGACACCGCCACGACCCAGCTTCGGAATCTCACGAGCGTCATCCAGCAGCGCCAGAGCATCGTCCGCGCTGCGGCGGCGGCCGGGTTGCGCGCACCCACCGCGCTCCGCCAGGTGTTCGAGGGCACGTCGGGCGTCGCTTCCGCGGCCGCGGAAGCCGTCACCGAACAGGCAGTCATCGACGTCTTCAACGACGTCCTGGCGGACGAGCCGGCAGATCCGGGCGCCGTGGCCACGATTGGCATGCTGGGGACCGATCCGCTGGCCGACATCGTGGCCGCTCGTGAGGCCTTTGCCGCCGGCGATCTTGACGCGACGGTCAGTCACGCTCAGGCCACCCGGGCGATCTGGGCCGACGCGGAAGCCGTCGGTGGCCGGCGGATCATCAGCGGCGCTACGCTGTCCTTCGCCGTCGTGGTCCTGTTGTGGCTGCTCGTGCATGGCCACCGAGCTCCAGATCGGCGCATCGTTCGCCATGCCCATCGCCGGGAGGAATGAGCTCACGATCTGATTCGGACCGCGCACCGGAACGGGGTCGCACCGGAACGGGACTCTTCACGGGAACGAGACTCTTCACCGGCACAGGACCGCGCACCGGAACGGGACCGCGCACGAGGTCGGAACGGGGCCGCCCACGAGGTCGGGACGGGCCGAGGGCGTGCGGTACACTCGCCGCCGATCCGCCCCGGCCGTTCAGGATGGTCGACGGACGAGCGGACATTGAGGGAGGAACGTCCGCCAGTGCGGTTCGCGACCCTGCTCCTGCGCTCGCATATCGGCAAGCTGGCCTGATGGCCGGTCAGCGGTCGCGTCCCTCGTGGGAGATCCTGTCCGGCGATTCGGCCGACGTGTATTTCGCCCGAGCCGAGCGAATTCTCGAACGTGAGGGCCTCGATCCGCTCGTCGTGATGGAGGTCTTCGCCCGTCAGGACGCGGTGCTCTGCGGAATCGACGAGGCCAAGACCCTGCTGGCCACAGTCCTCGCCGACGCCAAACCTGACGAGACGATCGTCGAAAGTCTCGATGACGGCGATGAGATCGCGCCCAAGGAAGTCGTCCTCCGGATCACCGGGCGTTACCGGGCGTTCGGCCTGTACGAGACCGCGATGCTCGGGATGCTGGCCCAGTCAACCGGCTGGGCGACGGCGGCCCGCGAGGTGGTCCAGGCCGCGGCGCCGGAACCCGTGATCTCGTTCGGGGCTCGCCACGTTCACCCGGACATCGTCGATGTTCTCGACTATGCCGCGATCGTGGGTGGCTGCGTCGGTGCCTCGACCCCGGCCGGAGCACGCCTGGCGGGGCTGAACCCGACCGGCACCATGCCCCATTCGCTGGTCCTGATCATCGGCGATACCGTCGACGCGGCACTCGCCTTCGATCGAGAGATGAGTGAGGACGTCCCGCGGATCGTGCTCGTTGATACGTTCCGCGACGAGGCCGAGGAAGCGCTTCGCGTTGCCGAGGCGCTCGGGGAGCGCCTGTACGGGATCCGGCTGGATACGCCCTCGGAGCGCGGCCGCGTGACCGCCGACCTGGTCAAGGAGGTCCGGGCGCGATTGGATCAGGCCGGCCATGGGAAGGTCAAGATCGTCGTCTCGGGTGGGCTCACGCCCGATCGAATCCGCTACTTCAAGGATGCCGAGGCGAAGGTCGATTCATTTGCCGTCGGGTCCTACATCAGCGGCGCGACGCCGATCGACTTCACCGGCGACCTCAAGGAGATCGATGGCCGACCGATCGCCAAGCGTGGCCGAATTCCGGGACAAACCGAGAGCCCTCGCCTGAAGCGCCTCGACCTCCGGGAGTGGGCAGGGCGCTAGGGGGACGGTCAGTGCTGCCGCGTTCCGGCCGTGGTCCGATCAACGATCCGTCCATCCGGGCTGTAGCCCGCGTCCACGAGGAGGCGCCGAAAGGTGGCCAGATTCGGTTCGTCGAAGGCGGCCACGGGGATCAGCAGATTCATGCCGGTCATCATGTCGAGGAAGAGGAACCCTCCCCGCTCGCGGACCCGTCGAAATGCGTCCCAGCGATAGGATCCGGCCGCATAGGCTGCCTGGATCCTGAGGCCCGCAACATCCGCCTCGATGGTCATCGCCGCGTTCATCAGGTCCGGCCGGCGACGCGATGCCCACCAGATGAACGGTGCGCACCACAGCCCGGTCAGCAGCGCCGCTCCCAACGACATGTTGAAGATGGCCAATGGCCATTGGCTTGGATCTCCGATGATCAGGAGCCCGCTCGCGACGACCACGATCCCGAAGACCCGCGAAGCGAGGGACATCCGCGTAAGCGCCGAGGTCGCGATGATGCGCTGGCGTAGGGAGATGCTGAAGGTCGCCACGGCCAGGCGGTCCGATCCGGGTTCAGCGGACATATCGAGGGCGCCGGCTCGCGCCGGTACGCCCTCCCGCTCCATGATCCGGCCCAGGCGGAGAAGCCCCACGAGCGTCTTGGCATCGGCGATCTCGCCGCGCTCGGCCATCGCCACGGCCTCGCGCCACGGGACGTGCTCGAGTTCCAGACGCTCATCCTCGTCCGGGCCGAGCCGGTTCTCGTGCGCGGGCACGAGATCCCGCGCCAGGTACAGGTGCATCAACTCGGTGGCAAACCCGGGCGCCGTCCAGAACGCGCCGAGGTGCTCCCAGGAGCCTGCTCGGAAGCCGGTCTCCTCTTCGAGTTCCCGCGGAGCCGCAAGGTCCGGATCCTCGACGCCTCCGTCGGCGACGCGATCCAGCGTCCCGGCCGGAATTTCCAGCAGGGTTCGCCCGGCCGCCAGCCGAAACTGGCGGACCATGAGGACGGCATTGTCCGGGTCGACGGCCACGATCGCGACCGCGCCCGGGTGGACAACGATGTCGCGGGTGCTTGTGCCGCCACCGGGCGTGGCGATGTCGTCGACCCGGACCTCCAGGTAATGGCCGCGATGGACCGTCCGCGTGGCGGTCACCGTCTCGCGGAGGCGGTCGTCGGCGGGATGGGGATCGCCGCCGGCGCCGTGCTCGCGAGTCACGAACGGATCAGGCGGCGTCGGTGGTGATGGCGCTGCCTGACTCCGTCTCGAAGAGATGCAGTCGCGCCGCCGGCAGGTGCAGGTCCACCGAATCGCCCGGGTGAACGTTGTTCGTCGCCGGGACGAGGGCGATCACGTCGCCCTCGTGTCCGGGGATCGTGACGTGCAGCAGCTCGTCGTTACCCAGGTACTCGACGACGTCGGCCTTGGCGTGGATGGTGAGGCCCTCGCCGCTTCCGCCGATCTCGAGGTGCTCGGGCCGGAAACCGGCGTCGAAGGTCCGGTGTCCGGATGACTCGACTGCCTTCTGGAGCCGGCTGGGGAGCGCGATGTCGAGGCCGCCGCCCTTGAGCTGGCCGTCGGCAAGCTCGACCGAGGCGAAGTTCATCGACGGGCTGCCGATGAACCCGGCAACGAACCGGTTCAGTGGCCGGTCGTACAGCTCCTTGGGCGTGCCGACCTGCTTGAGCAGGCCGTCGGCCATGACCGCGATCCGCGTGCCCATCGTCATCGCTTCGACCTGGTCGTGCGTGACGTAGACGAAGGTGGTGCCCATACGCTGATGCAGTCGGGCGATCTCGGCGCGCGTCTGGACGCGCAGCTTGGCATCGAGATTGGAGAGCGGCTCGTCCATCAGGAAGACCGCGGGCTCCCTGACGATGGCTCGCCCGAGAGCGACGCGCTGGCGCTGGCCACCCGACAGCTCCTTGGGCTTGCGCTTGAGGTATGGCTCGAGGCTGAGGATCGCCGCTGCGTCGGCGACGCGCTTCTCGATCTCGGACTTGGGAACCTTGCGCAGCTTCAGCCCGAACGCCATGTTGTCGTACACGCTCATATGCGGGTACAGGGCGTAGCTCTGGAAGACCATCGCGATGTCGCGATCTTTTGGCGGAACATCGTTGACCTCGCGATTGTCGATGAACAGCTTGCCCGCGCTGATGGATTCCAGGCCGGCAATCATCCGGAGTGTCGTGCTCTTTCCGCAGCCCGACGGGCCCACGAGGACCACGAATTCTCCATCTGCGACATCGAGATTTACTCCGTGCACGGCCACAGTTGCGGCCTGGTCGGGGTAGATTTTCCGAATGCCCTCAAGTCTTACGCTGGCCATCGTTCCTCGATTCCAAAATGAGTAATTCGTTCAAGTTTCCTGAAGGCTTTCTCTGGGGTGCTGCGACCTCTGCCTATCAGATAGAAGGCTCCCCGCTTGCCGAAGGAGCTGGTCCGAGCAACTGGCACCGCTTCGCGCATACGCTGGGGAGGACAAAGGACGGAGATACCGGCGACATCGCGTGCGATCATTACCGGCGCTACGAGTCCGACGTCAACCTGATGAGCGCTCTTGGCCTGAATGCCTACAGATTCAGCATCTCGTGGAGTCGTGTGATTCCGACTGGCACGGGAGCTGTAAATCAGGCCGGCCTCGATTTCTATTCGAGACTCGTAGACGCTCTTCTCGAGAAGGGCATCAAGCCGAACGCGACGCTTTTCCATTGGGATCTGCCTGCTGCGCTCGAGGACAGAGGCGGTTGGCAGAATCGCGACATCTCCGAATGGTTCGCCGATTACGCGACGGTGATGTTCAACGCGCTTGGCGACCGAGTCCCGATGTGGGCGACGATCAACGAGCCGTGGGTGATCATGGACGGCGGGTACATGCATGGGGTTCTCGCGCCTGGACATCGAAGCCCGTACGAAGCGGCGATTGTCTCGCACAACATTCTTCGCGCTCACGGTCGTGGCGTGGAGGCGTTTCGTGCGAACGCGCAGACGACGAATGCGCAGATCGGTCTCGTCGTTAATCTCGAGCCGAAGTATCCCGCTTCTGATTCGGCCGAGGATCTCGCTGCGACTGCGCGTGCCGACGCTTACATGAATCGTCAGTACCTCGATCCCGTCTTCCGTGGGACCTATCCGGATGAGCTCGCTGAAGTGTTCGGTGACGCGTGGCCCGAATGGCCGGACGAGGACATGAAGCTGATCCAGGAGAAGTTCGACTTCCTCGGCATCAACTACTACACGCGCGGTGTCACCAAACACGACGAGAGGAGCATTCCCGTTCGCGCGAGCAAAGTGCACCAGCCCGATCACGTCTACATGGAGACGGGATGGGAAGTGTTTCCCGACGCGCTGCGGCACGTTCTCGTCTGGGTGAAGGAGCGTTACGGTGACATTCCGCTCTACATAACCGAGAACGGGTCTACTTTCTACGATCCGCCGGTTGCCATTGATGGCGTCGTCGATGATCCGCTTCGCGTTGACTGTCTTCGAGGCAATCTGCGCGCGGTTGGACAGGCGATGCGCGAAGGCGCTCCCGTGAAGGGTTACTTCGCCTGGTCGCTGCTCGACAACTTCGAGTGGAGTCACGGCTACTCGAGGCGTTTTGGAATCGTGCACGTGAACTACGCGACGCAGGAGCGCACGATCAAGTCGAGCGGCAAGCTGTACGCCGAAGTCATCCGGACCAACGGGGGTGTGCTCGACAAGTAGGCGCGCGTGGTTCATCGATCAGTACTTGAACGTGGCAATTGCGGGAAGAGAGCGGACGACGACTTCGCCCTTTGCTGCCGTTACTGGCTTTCCGTTCACAAGCGCGCGCCTGATTGGGCGGTCAGACGGTGAGCGAACGACTAGGCCACCGGAGGGAATCCTGATGCCGCGGTCGATCCTTATCTCGATGTCTTTGGCCGCCGACTTTACCGTGTAGGTCAGAATGCCGTAGTGCGTCGAAAGACCGCGAATGCTCACGCCATTTTCTTCGCGAACCCAGTTCTCCGGTATTCCGGCTCCAATCACGAGGGATGAATCCGCTTCTCGCTCGAATGCGAACATGTCGAGCGCCGATCGGATGAAATCTGATCCGACCCACGTATGCGGCATGTCGCCGATGAAGCTCGTCTTGAGAGAATCGCGGTAGACGACCTCGGCCCACTGATGCCACGCCCTCGGCCGCTGGTCGCGGAAAAAGAAGTCGGCAATCTCGTGAGCTTTCTTCTTGTCGCCCATTCGCACGAACGCGCCGACAGTTCTCCACTCGTATGGCGTGTAGGCGTCCCAGTTCGCGCTGTCGCGGCGATCGACGAAATTCTCGTAGTACTTGGCGAAAGTGCGATTCAGAGCGGGCTGGGGAATATGAGCCAGCTCGTCGGCCGGATTGATCGCGATCGTCGTGGACGTCGCATCGAAGTCGCCGAGCTCGGCGGCACCCGGGATGTAGTC
>JAYWFP010000174.1:0-4232 GCA_043778745.1 Chloroflexota bacterium | reverse complement strand
CATCGAGGGCCAGGACGACAGGCACCGCTTCGGCACCGCGAACCAGGATGTCGTAGAAGAACCAGGGCGGGTCGTAGTAGATGACTTCGTCGCCGGGTTCCGTGACCATCCGGATCGCGGTCGCAATGGCACCCCAGCCGCCGGTGGTCATCGCGATGTCCTCCGCCTGCCAGGGCAGGCCGGTGTGCTCGGCAAGGTCCGCGGCCGCCGTCTCCGTCGCGGCCCGATGGTCGAGCATGTACGCGTACCAGGAGGGATCCTTGGGCTCGGTGTGTTTCAGGATCGCCGCAACGTAGGTCGGGATCGGCATGTCATGAGGATTGCCGAACAGCAGGTCCATCACGCCCGGTTGCGCGGCGCGCGAGGGGTGCGGCGAGCGCGCGTACCACTGGTAGAACGGCAGGCTCGCCTGGAGCGCCTCGATCCGACCCTGGGTCACGTCGTCTCCCGATCCGGTGCGTTGGTCACGATCATGCGCCAGCGCGTGACGGCGCGCTACTCGCTCGAGCGCCGCGCGACGAAGACGACCTTGGTGTCGTCAGGGGTCGCGGGCCTGCCACGATAGCGCGCCTCCACGCGGATGTCCGTGAACCCGGCCGCTCGGAGCATGAGCGCGAGCTCCTGGGTGAAGTAGACATTCTCCTGGAGCACGTGTTCCTCGATCGAGATCACCTCCCCGTCGCGCCGCAGCACCGCCCGAATCTCGCGGGTGTAGCGCTGAAGTAGCGGATTGAACTCGAGCCGCCGCCCAAACAGTTCGATCTCATCGCCATCCGCGAATGTCCGTCGATCCCCCGATTCGGGCCAATCTGAGGGCCCGTCCGGCCGATGTCCGGGCAGCCAATCAGCCCACTGATCCTTGTCGACATAGTCGTACGGCAGGTAATGGTTGAACACGAACGCGCCACCGGGCTCGAGATGATCGAACACGCGGGACATCGCCAGCGCGTCGTGGCTGCGCTGGCCGCCCAGCCCGAACGAGTCGCAGCAGTAAATCGTCCGGTACCGGCGAGGCAGGTCTATTTCATGCAGCGCCGAGGCGTGGAGGCTGGGGCTCAGGCTCCTGCTTCGGGCGAGCGTCGCGGCCTGGGCCAGCATGTCCGGGGACAGGTCAACGCCGTCCACGTCGAGGCCCTCCGCAGCGAGCGGGATGAGCAGCCGCCCGGCTCCGCAGGAAAGATCGAGCACCGGCTGGCCATAGGTTTCGATGGCAGACCGGTAATACGCCAGCTCCTCGGGCGTCGCCGTGTTGAATTCCGCCCACCACCGCGCGACCAGGCCGTAGTGCCACGTCTTTGGCCGCTCGTCGATCAGCCCGTCCGTCACGGGATTGTATCGGGCCTCAGCTACGCGCCGACAGGGGGAATTGGCGTCGGTGAGGCAATGTCGCCGGCGTCACCGATCAACTTGAATTGGCGCCACAGGACCACTACGAGCACGAGCGAGCCGATGAATCCGAACCAGAACGGCGCCGTGATCCCGAACGTCCGGGCCAGGAGACCACCGATCGGTGTCCCAATGACGAGCCCGCCGACGTTTGCGACTCGGTAGACCCCGCCCACGCGCCCGAGGAGCCCGTCCGGTACCGCCCGCTGGCGGACGACGGTCGAGGTGGTCCCCCAGGCGAATTCATGCACGCCCAACAGCACGAGCGTGCCGAATGCCACCGCGGGCAGGGTGGTCACGGCGAGCGTCAGGTGCGTCAGCGTCTCGATGATCAGGCCGCCCCGCATGATGTTGCCGAGCGAGAAGCGACGTTCGAGCCGGCCATACAGGCCCGCGCCGATCAGACCGCCGGCGGCCGTTGCCGTGATCAGCAACCCGAATCCGATCTCGTCCATCCCCAGTCGATCCCCCGCATAGAGCACGAGCACCGACCAGGCCGCTCCGAAGGTCACGTTGAACGTGAATATCGTCAGTGCAAGGGTTCGCATCGGTGGATGGGCCATGAGCCAGCGAATGCCCTCGGCCATCTCGGAACGTAGGCCGGACCCCGGCCCGAGCTCGCGTTTCGTGCTCGTGACGACCCGGGAGATGAGAAGCGCACCGAGGGCGAAGGCCGCCGCGTTAGCCGCGAACGGAAGGGCCATGCCCGCCGCGAACAGGAACGCGCCGATCGGTGGGGCGACGAGCTGGTTGGTGAGCAGGAATCCGCCCTGGAGCCGCGCATTGGCAATCCCGAGGTCTTCGCGGGCAACCAGACCCGGAAGCAGCGTGCTCGATGCCGAATCGGCGAAGGTCTCGGCCATCCCGAGGATGAAGAGCACCGCAAGCACCACGGCGATGTTCACCGTCCCGCTATCGATCGTTACGACCAAGGCGACCAGGACGATCGCACGACCGACATTGGCAATCACCACCAACCGTCGCCGGTCGAACCGGTCCGCGATGGCACCGCCGAGAACCCCGAAGAGGAAGACGGGTAGGCGTTCGCTAAGCAGGGCCATCGAAACAAGGAACGGATCGCGCGTGGTCGACGCGACGAGCAATGGGCCCGCCGATAGCGCGATGCCGTCACCGACGTTGTTGATGAACGTGGCGGACATGAGGAATCGAAAGCTGCGCCCGAGGCGCGCGGGCGCGATGACTTCGAGGAGGGATCTGATCAAGCGGGACACGAGGGGCAGGATAGTCGCCGAGCGTCTCGGCTCGCGTGGGCTGGGCGCGCTCCGACTCGATGCGACCTGATCCCGCGCCCGCGGTCATGCGCCGGCGCCCGGGCCGCCTTGCCGCCACAATGCGATCACGCCACAGGAGCCAACTGATGACCCACGAGCATCACGAACACGATCACCACGAGCACGAGCCGGTCGAGTACGCCGACGCCGTTCGCGGCTTTCGCGAGGACAAGGACGATTATTTCCGGACAGGTGCGGGCAGCCCGCTGCCGCCGGGTGACCGGGAGGGGTTTGTCGGGCTCGCCTACTTCGATGTCGACGAGGCGTTGGTATTCGAGGGCCTGATGTTGGAGCCGTATACCGGCGATGAGCCGACGAACTTCAGCATCCCGACCTCCGACAATCGCCTCCGACCGGCGACGCGGGCGGGGGCATTCAAGTTCAACGTCGGGTCGGTGGCGTGCCAGTTGACGGGTTATGCCTTCGAAAACAGCAAGTCAACGTCCGTCTTCGTGCCGTTCCTGGACGGGACCACGGGCATCGAAACGTACGGTGCCGGCCGATATCTCGACATCGAACCCGAGGATGACGGTACCTACACGATCGACTTCAACCTCGCCTATCACCCATCCTGCGTGTACGACATGCGGTTCTCGTGTCCGCTCACGCCGGCGGAGAATCGGCTCCCGGTCCGGATTGAAGCGGGCGAGCGTCTCGGCGAGGGCCACGGCGAGGGGCACCGGGTCTGAGGCTCGCTGCGCGACCGTCGCGCGCCGGCGCCGCAGGTGGGTTCGTGGCCGAAGCCGGCTGTTGCCAAGCTGGCCGGCGCCGCAAGTGGCGACGTTCCTGCCACATCGACACCCGGGGTCGCCAAGGCCGGGTAGATGGCCAGTCTCGGGCCGAAGCCGGCTGTTGCTAAGCTGGCCAGCGCCATCGGCCGAGCACGAGTCGGGCAGCTGGACATTGCCGTTTCGGCTCCACGTGCCACGCCGCGGCCCGATTCGCTGGAATGGTGTGCCTCAGCGACCACCGGTGTCGATATGGCATACAAGGCCGGAGTGGATGGCCGGAGTGGGGCCGGAGTGGGGCCGGAGTGGTAACCGACGCCGAAAGCCCGCCAGCTCATCGGCGAACCGATCCGTTCATCAGCGAGCCCGCTCCATCTCACGCTGGAGTACTCTCGACCCCCGGAGGATCGAATGCCCAAAGCACAACCAGACCCACTCCCCGATCGCGTCAGGATCGAAAACGTCAACCATCCGGGCAAGACCACGCCCGTCGATGGCGGCAAGTATCGCGCCATGCGTGAAGCGCTCCTTGCCGTGCTGCCCGAATCGAAGCCCGGGCTCACGGAACAGGCGATGCGTGATGCGGTGATCCCGCTCCTCCCGCAGGACCAGTTTCCTGGAGGCGAGCGCGCCGGCTGGTGGTCCAAGGCCGTCCAGCTCGATCTTGAGGCGAAGGGCGAAGTCGTCAGGGAACTGGCCCGCCCGCTGCGCTGGCATCGGCCCGCCGAGATCTCTCGTCCGTCAGAAGTGCGTGCGTCGCGCGACGGAGGGAGTCCGCACCTGCGCAACGGCGGGAACAAGAAGCCCTAGCCGGAGCAAACCGCCC
>JAYWFP010000173.1:0-4233 GCA_043778745.1 Chloroflexota bacterium | reverse complement strand
ACCTACGTGATCGAGCGGGCGATGGATCTCTTCGCCAACGAGATCGGCATGGATCCGGCCGAACTGCGACGCCGAAATTTCATCGCCCCGGACAAGTTCCCGTACGAGAACCCGTCCGGTCTCGGGACCGCAAGCGGCGGTGCCAAGATCTACATCGATTCCGGCAACTACGAGCCGGCCATGGACAAGGCCCTCGCGATGGCGGGCTACGCCGGTATGGACAAAGCCAAGGCCGAGGCCCGCACCCGCGGCAAGTACCTCGGCGTAGGCCTCTCCACCTACCTCGAGGTCTGTGGCGTTGCCCCATCGAAATGGATCGGCGCGGTCGGCGAAGGCTGGGGCGCCGCAATGTGGGAGTCGGCCAACATCAAGGTCCACCTGACCGGCAAAGTCGTCATCACCGTAGGCACCCAACCGCAGGGACAGGGCCACGAGACGACCTATGCCCAGGTCATTGGGCATGAACTCGGGATCCCGATGGAAGACATCGTCGTCCAGCACTCGGACACCCAGGGAACGCCGATGGGCTACGGCAGCTACGGCAGCCGAACGTCATCGGTCGGTAGCACCGCCGCGATCAAGGCGGCCGGCAAGATCCGGGAGAAGGCCCGTCGCTATGCAGCGCACATGCTCGAGGCCTCGGTCGAGGACATTGAGGTCGACGGCGCGGAGTACCGGGTCAAGGGCTCGCCCGACAAGAAGAAGACGTTCCAGGAAATCGCGTTCGCCCTCGACCTCGCCTTCGACGCGCCCGAGGGCATGGAGCCGTATCTCGACGAAACGGCCTACTACGACACGCCGAACTGCACCTGGCCATTCGGGACCCACATCGCCGTAGTCGAGATCGACGAGGCGACCGGGCATGTTGATCTCGTGAAATATGTGGCGGTCGATGATGTCGGCAACAAGATCAATCCGATGATCGTGGACGGCCAGCTTCACGGCGGCATCGCCCAGGGCGTCGGCCAGGCCCTCTGGGAGGGGGCCGTCTATGGGGACGATGGTCAGCTCCTGTCGGGTTCCATGCTCGACTATGCGATGCCCAGAGCCGCGTGGTTCCCGCATCTCGAGCTCGATGAAACGGTGACCCCGTCACCGGTGAACCCGATCGGGGTGAAGGGCGTCGGCGAGGCCGGCGCCATCGCGAGTACGGCCGCGGTCGCCAACGCCGTGAACGATGCCCTCAAGCCGTTCGGAATCAAGCATCTCGACATGCCCCTCACGCCGCAGACGGTGTGGAAGGCCATGCAGTCCTCGAAGGGAGCCCAGGCATGATCCCCGCCGCCTTCGACTATGTCCGAGCCACCTCGCTCGACGACGCGCTCGCACGGCTCGCGGCGAGCGACGGTGTCAAGGTCATCGCCGGTGGCCAGAGCATCCTGCCGCTGATGAAACTCCGTCTGGCCCGTCCGGAGGTCCTCCTCGACATCGGGCGATTGTCGGAGCTTCAGGGCGTCCGACGCCTGCCGGACGGTCGAGTCGCCGTCGGGGCCCTGACCACGTATCAGGCGATGATCACGGATCCAATCCTCGGGCACTACGGCCTGCTTCAAGATGCGGTGCCGAATATCGGCGACGTGCAGGTTCGAAACCGCGGGACGATTGGCGGCTCCATCGCCCACGCGGATCCGGCGTCGGACATGCCGGCTATCCTGCTGGCGCTTGATGCCGAGGTCGTGGCCCGGTCAGTGGCTGCGGAGCGCGTGATCCCGATCACCTCGTTCTTCGAGGGTGCGTTCGAGAGCGCGCTGCACGCCGACGAGATCATCACGGAGATCCGGCTCCCGGGTGGCCGGGAAGACGTTGGCTCGGCGTATCGAGCAATCGAGCAACCGGCGAGTGGCTACTCGATTGCCGGCGTGGCGGCTGTGATTGGGGCCCGGGCCGGCGATCGATGGGGCTTCTGCGCCGTCGGCGTGACCGGAGTGGGGGATCACCCGTATCGGGCCACCGCCGTCGAGCAGGCCATCCTCGGTGGCGCCTCGATCGTGGACGCAGCCGCCCATGCCACGGATGGGATAACGGTCGCTTCGGACATCCATGCGGACCGCGAGTATCGGACGCACGTCACGGCCGTTCAGGTCCGTCGCGCGCTGGAGGCGGCGGTCGCTCGACTCGGGTGAAAATCGAGCGGATCAGGCTCGGGCAGGTGCCCTCGCCAGGCCTCGCGGGTGCGGTCCTGACCCGGGATCTCGACGTAACCGGCGAGCGCTGGGCCAAGGGTCGTCGGCTCAGCTCCGGCGACCTTCGGCGCGTTGCCGCGGCTCTCCCGCATGCGGGGCGCCCGATCACCGTGCTCCTTCCGGAGGCGGGGGACGTCCTCGAGGATGATGCCGCTCGGCGCATCGCCCATGCCGTGATTGGGCCAGGCCTGACCGGCGGGCCGCCTGCGCAGAGCCGGATCGACCTTCGGGCTACGCACGCCGGCCTGGCCCGGATCGACGTGAGGATCCTTGATCGACTCAACTCGATTGATACGGTCGAGGTATTCACGATCCTCGACGGACGCATCGTCGAAGCGGGGGCGCTCGTCGCGAGCGTTAAGGTTGCCCCGCATCTCGTCCCCGCTGCGGTCCTCGCCAAGGTCGATCGTGTCGCCAGCGCCTCGGGGAAGCGTGGCGTCGTCTCGGTCGCTCCATTTCTCCCGCGACGAGTCGCTGCGATCGTCAAGGAGTCCATCCGCGGGATCGCTCGCGATCGATTCGAAACGAGCATCCGGGCCAAGGTCGAGGGGCTCGGATCCAGCCTCGTCGGGATCGACTACGTGGATGATTCGGTCACACCGGTCGCGACTGCGCTGAACGCCCGCGCCCGTGGCCGCAGCGCCGGTCGAGCCGACCTGATCCTCACGGCTGGATCCGGGAGCACAGACCCGGAGGACACGTTCTTTGTGGCCATTGCGTCCCTCGGGGGGTTGATCCTGAGACACGGTATCCCGGCCCACCCTGGCTCAATGCTCTGGCTCGCGCGAATCGGCCGCGTGCCGGTGATCGGGCTCCCGTCCTGTGGCGCTTATTCAAAGGCGACCGCCTTTGACCTGCTCCTGCCACGTCTCCTCGCCGGCGAAGCATTGACGATCCGAACCGTCGCCCGTCTCGGCCACGGCGGCATTCTGACCCGCGACCAGCGCTTCCGTTTCCCGGCCTACGCCCGCGATCTCGACGCCCCGGAGGGCTGATGGTGCCGTCCGACAAGCCTGCTAGGATCGGCATATGACGTATTCCCTCACCTCCGCAGGTGCGATTCAGGACGCCTTTCGCGAGCACGGATATGTGGCTGATCGGTCGATTGCGACCGCGGTCTTTCTGGGCCTCGAGCTCGGCCGGCCGCTCCTGCTCGAGGGCGAGGCAGGTGTCGGCAAGACGGAGCTGGCTAAGGTGCTCGCGGCGAGCCTCGGAACGCGGCTGATCCGACTCCAGTGCTACGAGGGACTCGACGTCAATACGGCGGTCTACGAGTGGAACTACCCGCGGCAGATGCTCGAGATCCGCCTCCTTGAAGCCCGGGGCCAAGGGGAGCGCGCGACCGCCCACGACATCTTCGGTACCGAGTTCCTGATCAAGCGCCCGCTCCTCCAGGCATTGGAAGCCGGCAGCGATGGCGAGCCGCCGGTCCTGCTGATCGATGAGATCGATCGTGCCGATGAGGAGTTCGAGGCGTACCTCCTCGAGATCCTGAGCGACTTCCAGGTCACGGTGCCCGAGATCGGGACGATCAAGGCCGATCGTCCGCCGCGCGTGATCCTGACCTCGAACCGGACCCGTGAGGTTCACGATGCCCTGAAGCGCCGTTGCCTCTATCACTGGATCGACTACCCGTCCGCCGCCAAGGAATTCGAGATCGTCCAGTCACGCGTTCCGGCCGCGCCGGAAACCCTGGCCCGCGCGGTGGTGGGATTCATTCATCGTCTTCGCGAGGCGGACCTGACCAAGGTTCCAGGCATTGCCGAAACGCTCGATTGGGCCGCAGCGCTCATGGCGCTCGGGGCAGCCGAGCTGACACCTGAAGTGGTCGACGAGACCCTCGGCGTCGTCCTCAAGTACGAGGAGGACATTCGGCAGGTCCGTGGCCAGACGGTGAAGGCGTACCTGTCCGAGGCCGCGGCGGGCCGCTAGGCCGCAGCGGGCCGCCAGGCTGATGTGACGCCCGATCCCGCGATCATCCAGAGCGGCCCATGGGAGGCCATCGACGGCCACCGGTTTCTCGCGCGAGCGGTCGGTTTCGGGCGCGAGC
>JAYWFP010000172.1:0-4234 GCA_043778745.1 Chloroflexota bacterium | reverse complement strand
GCGGCTGGCACCGGATCCCATTCACCGTCGGATGATCGGGGCGCGTGCGCTCAGGCACCACCGGGAAATCCGGTAGAGTCGATCCATGGCACGTCGCGTCTATCTGTTCAACCCGCCCGACCGGTTCATCGCCGGTACCGTAGGCGAGCCCGGAAATCGAACGTTCTTCCTCCAGGGCCGGGATGGCGCCCGGATCGTGAGCGTGTCGCTCGAGAAGGTCCAGGTGGCGGCCATGGCCGATCGACTCGGGCGACTCCTCGTCGAGCTCGATGAGCGCGGGATCGTCGAGCTCGAGCCGACGGTGCCGGTCGAGGACGTCGGCCCGCTGGACGAACCACTGTCCGAGGCCTTCCGGGCTGGAACGCTGACCCTCGGGTGGGATGGTGACCTCGGGCGCGTCATCATCGAAGCCCAGGCCATGACCGACGCGGACGAGCTCGAGGGCGAAGACGACGACGACATCGACGACGATTCCGTCGCCGCGGCCATCGAACAGATGCTGAGCGCCGATGACGCCGATGGGCCGGACATCCTTCGAGTCCACCTCAGCGCGACCCAGGCTCGATCGTTCGTGGAGCGGGCGAATCGTGTCGTCCGTTCGGGCCGCCTGCCATGCCCACTGTGCGGCAATCCACTCGATCCACAGGGGCACATCTGCCCACGCCGGAACGGCCAGTACGTCAACTGAGAGGCTGACCGCGGACGCGGCCACGATCCGGGGCCTCCGCGACGGAGAGCTCGAGGTTTTGGGCAGGCTGCCCGGTTCCTCCAATCAGGCCCTCGTCGTCCTCGTTCATCACCCGAACCTGAGCGAGCCGTTCCACGCTGTCTACAAGGCAACGATGGCCGAGCGTCCGCTGTTCGACTTTCCACCCGGGACGCTCGCCCGGCGCGAGGTGGCCGCGTTCCTCGTATCGGAGGCGCTCGGATGGCAGATCGTGCCGCCGACGGTCCTGCGCGAGGGACCATTCGGGGAGGGCATGGTCCAGCAGTGGATCCACGCCGACCCCGAAGCCGACGTGGTCGCGATGATCGCGGGTCCAGATGCACCCGATGAACGCTTGCGTCGCATGGCCGTGTTCGATGCCATCGTCAACAACACGGATCGCAAGGGCGGGCATCTGCTGCCTGTTCTGGGGGGCCACGTCTTCGGGGTCGATCACGGCGTGACCTTCTCGACCGTGCCGAAATTGCGAACCGTCTTGTGGGGCTGGGCCGGTGACAAACTCGAACCGGACCTGGTCGCGGGAATCGAACGGGTCCGGGATGGGTTCGCCGAATCCCTTGGTGCCGACCTTCGCACGCTGCTGGCACGGCCGGAGGTCACCGCGACCCGCCGCCGTTGTGTCGCCTTGCTCAGGCGCGGACGGTTTCCCACCCCCGGCCGGAACTGGCCGCCGGTCCCCTATCCCCTGTTCTGAGGGCCGGATCGCGGCCATCCGGATCGGTCACGATATGCGCGAGGAGGTCATGTGAGTTCGGCCGATCATCTGCTCGCACTCGATGTCGGAACGCAGAGCGTCCGCGCCATCCTGTTTGATCCGCGCGGGACGCTCGTCGCCATGGGACGCGTGGCCGTCGAGCCGTACGTCTCCCCGAATCCGGGCTGGGCCGAGCAGGATCCCGAGGTCTGGTGGAACGCGATCGGCGAGGCGTGTCGGCGCCTGTGGGCCGATCCGGCCGCGCGGCCGGATGCCGTCGCAGGTGTCGCCCTGACCACGCAGCGCGTCACGATCGTCGTGGCCGACGAGGCCGGCAGACCCCTTCGGCCTGCCATCGTCTGGCTCGACCAGCGCCAGACCGATGGTCTGGCACCCATCGGCGGTGCCTGGGGCCTGGCCTTCCGGGCGGCCCGTGTCGGCGAGACCGTGGCTCGGTTCCAGGCGGACTGCGAGGCCAACTGGATCGAGCGATACGAGCCCGGGGTGTGGCGCCGCATCCGCCGCTATGGGGTGCTGTCGTCATGGCTCACGGCGAGGTTTGTGGGCCGCTGGGCGGATTCATCGGCGGCACAGGTCGGCTACCTGCCGTTCGACTTCAAGCGTTCTCGATGGGCCGGTCGCCTCGATTGGAAGTGGCAGGTCGCGCCGTTCGACCGGGCATGGCTCCCGGAGCTCGTCGACCCGACCGAGCCCCTCGGCGAACTCACGAGACAGGGTGCGGCTCACCTCGGCGTCGCCCCCGGCATCCCGATGATCGCGTCGGCCGGAGACAAGCAGGCAGAGGCCCTTGGCGCGGGTGCCGTGACGCCCGACGTGGCCGCCCTGTCGTTCGGGACGACCGCGACGATCGGGACCACGCACCGGAAGTACCTCGAGGCGATCCCGCTCGTGCCCCCCTACCCTGCCGCGTTTCCGGGCGCCTGGCTCGTGGAGCTCCAGGTCCTGCGCGGTTTCTGGATGGTGGAATGGTTCAAGCGGGAGTTCGGCGCGGACGAGATCGCACGGGGCGCCGCCCTCGACGTACCTCCGGAGGCGCTCTTCGAGGATCTCCTGGCGGCCTCCCCGCCGGGCGCGATGGGCCTCGTCCTCCAGCCGTACTGGATGCCCGGGGTCCGTTTTCCTGGCCCCGAAGCGAAAGGCGCGATCGTTGGATTCGGGGATGTCCACGGCAGAGCCCATGTGTACCGGGCGATCCTCGAGGGGCTCGCCTATGGACTGCGGGAAGGCGCCGAGCGCACGGTCAAGAAGAGCGGAGTCGGGATCCGCGAACTTCGAGTTTCGGGAGGCGGGTCGCAGTCGCGAGCCGCGGTGCAGTTGTTCGCGGATGTGTTCGGGATACCGGCGAGCCGTCCGCATACGCATGAGGCCGCGGGGCTGGGGGCCGCCATCGATGCCGCGGTCGGCGTCGGAATCCACCCGGATGCACTCGCGGCGGTCGCCGACATGGTCCACATCGGCGAGCGATTCGAACCGGCCCGAGAGGCGTCCAGGATCTACGAGGACCTGTACCGATCCGTGTACCTGGCGATGTACGACCGGCTGCGGCCGCTCTACCGCGAAATTCGGCGCATTACCGGCTATCCGAAGTAAGGATCGGGCGCTCAAACACAAGGAGGCGCCACGACCCCACGGCTGTGCTGCTGATCGGCACGAGGCCGGCGGCGCGGGCGGCCGCCTGGACCCGCTCGTGGGAGTGCCCGTAGATCCGAAGATCGGATCGGGTGATCCATTCCCAGAGATTGACGAGGCGGATCACTGCCCGTGCGATCGGGAGATCCGGCGGGAGGGTGAGGGCCAGTCGGCGGCGCGTGTGCTCTGCGGCGCGTCCGATGAGGGCATCGATGTCCGGGTAGCAGCACCCGACGCGATCGAGCGCGACAAGGTCGGCCGGCTCGATGTCGCGCGCGAGGGCGACGAAGTCACCGTGATGGAAGGTGATCCGATCAGTCAGGCCCCGGGCGGCGGCCTCCTCGCGAGCTGCCGCCAGGTAGCCCGACGACGCGTCGACATCGGTCACGGAGGTCGCGCCGCGCTCGAGCAGCAGGTGATGCACGGAGCCGACACCTCCGCCGATGTCGAGGACCGTGAGGCCGATCACACTCGGGCGTGACAGGGCATCCGCCAGGGCCTTCGAAGCACGCCCGGCGCCGCGCCGACGGTAGTGGCGCAGTTCGGAGGCGGCGAAGTCCGCATCGAAGGCCTCGTCATAGCAGCAGGAACAGCGCGCGGCTGGCATGTCGATGAGTATGCCCTGTGGGGGTCCATCAGATCGACTCGGGCATGGCTGTAATTCGGACCGGCCGCCGATGGACCCAGATCGTTATCCGAATGACGACCCCCCGGCAACGAGGCGGGCAGGGACCCGTTGCACGGTGGATCGCATCAGCCAGGTGGGCGCGGACCCATCGCTGGGCAAAAAAAGGTGAGAACCATGCCCGACGAATCCCCGCAATTGCGGCTCCGTGGTTGGCTCCCGGGCTTCCTGCTCGCGTTGCCCCTCGTGACGTTCTGGGTCATCCGGGCGTTGATCATCAGCGAACCCGAAGGACAGATCGCCTAGGCGCGGACTTCCTGGCGCATGAACATGATGTAGGCGGCGGCAAAGCAGATTGCGGTCAGGGCGACGAGCGACACCAGGTGCGGCCAGACGAGCAACGCACTCTGATCGAAGGACAGGAGCTGGCCCTGCGCCTGCTGCTGCCACTGCTGCCACTGCCCGACGGTGGTCGGTGTGGAAACCGTGGTCACGGTCGGGTTGAGCAGGACCGCCGAGGCCTCCTGATAGAGCGTCA
>JAYWFP010000171.1:0-4240 GCA_043778745.1 Chloroflexota bacterium | reverse complement strand
ACGCGACACCCGGCTTGGCGATCCGCTCGACCCGCGGACCACGATGGGCCCGCTCAACAATGAGGCGACGGCGGCCAAGACCGAGCGGCACGTGGCCCAGGCCATCGCCGAGGGCGCCGTGGTCGTGCTCGGCGGCTCCCGCAGCCCGGAGTTCGGCAGCCCGCTCTTCTACCAGCCGACCGTGCTGACCGGCGTGAAGCGCGAAATGCAGATCGCGCGCGAGGAGACGTTCGGCCCGGTCGCCCCGATCACCCGGATCGACGGCATCGAGGAGGCCATCGACATCGTCAATGCGTCGGCCTTCGGACTCCTCAACGCCATCTTCACCCGCGACCTGCGGGCCGGAATCCACTTCGCCGAGTCGGTTCGGGCCGGATGGGTCAACATCAACGAAGGCACGAACTACTGGGAATCGCACCTGCCGTTCGGCGGCCGCGCGGGCTCCCAGAGTGGTATGGGGCGCGTCGGAGGTCGCTTCTCCATCGAGCGCCTGACCGAGATGAAGACGGTGATCCTGAACCTCGCCTGATCGACATCGAGCGTCGGCCGCACGGGCCGACATGCAACCCGGTCGAGCGGGCCGACACGCAACCCGGTCGAGCGGGCCGCCACGAACCGGCCGCGCTCGCCGCCAAACCGAACCGAACTGGAGGATTTCGAACCCATGGCCTCGCTGCCGGAGCGCGCAAAGGTCGTCATCGTCGGCGCCGGAATCGTCGGCAATTCCATGGCCTGGCACCTGGCGAAGCTGGGTTGGCGGGACATCGTGCTGCTGGAGAAGGGCACGCTCCCGAACCCTGGCGGCTCGACCGGCCACGCCTCGAACTTCATCTTCCTGGCCGACCACAACAAGGAGATGGCGGCCTTCACGATGGACAGCGCCCTCCAGTACCGCGATCTCGGCGTGTACCACGAGTGTGGCGGCATCGAGGTCGCGCGCACGCCCGAGCGGATGGAGGAGCTGAAGCGCCGGATGGCGTCCTCGAAGTCGTGGGGCGTCGAGGGCGTTCGCCTCCAGACCCCGGCCGAGGTCAAGGCGATGGTCCCGTTCATCAACGAGGAGATCATCCTCGGCGGCTTCTACACGCCCGGGGTCGGCGTGGTCGATTCGCTCCAAGCCGGCACGCTCATGCGCCAGAAGGCCCAGGAGATGGGTGCCCTGACGATCGCGGCCGGGGTCGAGGTGACCGGCGTCGACACGGAGTACGGCCGGGTCACGCGCGTCCGGACCGACCACGGCGACATCGACACGGAGTACGTCGTCATTGCCTGCGGCATCTGGAGTCCGCGCATCGCGAAGATGGCCGGCGCGTCGATCCCGCTGATCCCGGCCGTACACCAGATGATCGACATTGGGCCGGTCCCGATGTTCGCGAATGCCCGGACCGAGGTGGACTACCCGATTGTGCGGGACATGGACACAAACATGTACGAGCGCCAGCACGGCAATGGCTTCGAGGTCGGCTCGTATGCGCATCGCGCGATCCTCATGGACCCGGACGACATCCCGTCCATCGAGGCCTCCGCGCTCTCCCCGACGATGCTCCCGTTCACCCAGGAGGACTTCGATCCGCAGCTCGAGGATGCCCTCGAGCTCTTCCCATCGATCGTCGGTGACGAGAAAGTCGGCGTGAAGCTGGCGATCAACGGACTGCTGTCGCTCACCCCGGACGGCAACCCGATCATCGGCGAGACCCCGGAGGTGAAGAACCTCTGGTCGGTCGCCGCGATCTGGATCAAGGAGGCACCCGGGATCGCCAAGTGCGTTGCCGAGTGGATGACCCACGGAACACCCGAGATCGATCCCCACGGCTCGGACATCGCCCGCTTTTACGAGCATCACAAGACCTGGCAGCACATCCGCGCCCGAACCACCGAGGGCTTCAACAAGACCTACGGCATCGTCCATCCGATGGAGCAGTGGGAGAGCAACCGGCCCATCCGCCGGTCACCCGCCGCAGTCCGCCACGCAGAGCTCGGCGCCGTTGCGTTCGAGGCTGCGGGCTGGGAGCGGCCGTTCTGGTACGGGGCCAACGAATCGCTCCTCGCCGAGTACGGCGACCGGGTCATGCCACGCGCCGCGGAATGGGATTCGCGATGGTGGAGCCCGATCATCAACGCCGAACACCTTGCGATACGGGATCGGGCCGGGTTGGTGGACCTGTCCGCGTTCGCGATCTTCGACGTCACGGGGCCCGGCGCCCTCGCGGCCCTCGAGCGGCTGTGCGTCAACAAGTTGGACGTGCGACCCGGCAAGACCGTCTACACGCCGCTCCTCAACGGGGCCGCCGGGATCCTCGCCGACCTCACGATCATGCGACTCGCGCACGACCACTTCCGGGTGGTGACGGGCGGCGGCATGGGCATGCGCGACAAGAAGATCTTCGTCGATGGCCTGCCGGCCGACGGAACGGCCCAGCTCGTGGACCTGACCAGCGCGATGACGACGTTCGGACTGTGGGGTCCCCGCGCGCGGGACATCCTCGGGGCCGCGGCGGATGGCGGCACCGACGTCAGCCATTCGGGCTTCCCGTTCCTGACCTCGAAGTCGGTGGACATCGACGGCGTCCGGGCCCTGGCCTCGCGGATCAGCTACGTCGGCGAGCTCGGCTGGGAGATCTACGTCCCGATGGAGCAGGGCCTCCGCGTCTGGGATGCCCTCTGGGCCGCGGGCAAGCCGCACGGCATGGTTCCGGTGGGGATCGGCACGTACGCGGTCACATCCCGACTCGAGAAGGGCTACCGCGCCCACGGCGCGGAGCTGGAACTCGATTTCAACCTCGTCGAGGCGGGCATGGCGCGGCCCTCCCTCAAGGATGCCGATTTCGTTGGCCGTGCCGCGTACGAGGCGCAGCGCGCCATGCCGCCGGTCGCGATCCTGTGCACGCTGACGGTGGACGATCCGACTTCGTCGAGCGGCGTCAAACGCTACATGCTCGGCCGCGAGCCGATCCTGACGCCGGACGGCCGGTCCATCGTGGACGCGAAGGGCCGACGGTCCTACGTGACGTCGGCGGGCTCCGGGCCGTCGGTCGGGAAGCACCTCCTGATGACCTACCTGCCGCCGGAGCACGCGGTCGAGGGGACGAAGCTCGTCGTCGAGTACTTCGGCGAGCACTATCCGGTCACCGTGGCCGTCGCCGGCGCGACGCCGCTGTTCGACCCCGACAACGCCCGGATCCGGGCGTGAGTGCCGCCACGCGCGAGCTCATCGGCGCGACCGCGACCGTGGGCGCCGGCGGGGGCGCGGGAGCCGACGAGGCGCTCGGGTGAAGGTCCTCGTCTGCGTCAAGCGCGTGCCCCAGACCGGGGGCCGGATCGTCCTGGCCGCCGATGGCCAGGCCATCGACACCAAGTTCCTGGGCTTCACGATCAGCCCCCACGAGGAGTGCGGGGTCGAGGAGGCGGTCCGGATCATCGAGGCCCAGGGCGGCGAATCGGTGGTCCTGACGCTCGGTTCCGCCGCGGCCGAGGAACAGCTCCGCGATGCGATGGCGCTCGGCATCGATCGCGCCGTCCTCCTCGAGACCGACGGCTCGGAGTGGGATCCGGTCTCGACCGCGGCGATCATCGCCGACACCATCCGGGCGCAGGAGGCCGCGGGCGGGCCCTTCAATCTCGTGATCTTCGGGAACGAATCGGCGGACAGCGGCGGGTTCCAGGTAGGGATCCGGGTGGCCGTGGCGCTCGGCCGGCCGGTGGTCAACGGGATCAAGGGGCTCACCCTTGGCGCGGGCTCGGTTACGGCGCGGCGTGAGGCGGCCGGTGGGGGCTGGGAGACGTACGAGCTGCCGACGCCCGCGATCGTCGGGGTCAAGGAGGGGCTCAACCTGCCGCGCTACCCCTCGGTTCCGGGACGGCTCCGGGCGAAGAAGAAGGAGGTCGAACGGATCAGCGTCGGTGCTTCAGCGTCCGGGCCGGCTGCCGCGTCCGGTACCGAGCTCGGGCCGACCAAGACGCTCCTCCGCCTGCCCGAAGAGGCCGACTCCCAGGTGGAGATCCTGGGCCGCGGCGCGGAGGCGGCGCCCGCAGTCGTCGACCTGCTCCAGCGGCTCGGGGTGCTGGCTCGATGAGTGGCTCCATCCTCGTCTTCGTGGAACTTGGTTCGGGTGACACCGCGGGTGGCGCGGATCGTGTCTCATTGGAGGCGCTGGCGTTCGCTCGCTCGCTAGGCGAAGGGCTCGGCGGGCCGGTCGAGGCGCTGCTGTTCGGAGCCGAGGCAACCGGGGTCGCGGCGGGC
>JAYWFP010000170.1:0-4256 GCA_043778745.1 Chloroflexota bacterium | reverse complement strand
GCAGAGTTCCAGCCCTTCTTAGCGGAGCAGCTGCCGTTTCATGAAGATCGCCTGATCCGCGAGGTCACCGAGGGCCGGACTGATCCGCACGTAGGCCTCGTTACCGGCGAAGAATGTCACGAATCCGGCCTGAACCGCCTCGGTATTGCCCGCATTCATGCCATCGATCACCGCTCGGGCCCCTTCCACCATCTGGGCATAGGCCGCCGCGAGCCGGTCGCCGACATCCTTCGTCGCCGAATACTTCTGGAGGCGCGGGATATTCTTCTGATTGCCCTCAATGAAGGTCAGAGCATCGGACATGACCTGAAGCACCCGCACTGGGTCGTTCGAGTCAACCGCGCCAACGACGTCGTTGGCCATCTTGATGAATTCGCCATCGGCAGCCCCGAGCGCGATTGCCGCCTCGACCGTCGTGCTCGGCCAAAATGTGGGCTTCGGCACTGGACCGCTGCTTCCCTCGGGCGAAGCAGATGCCAAGTCGGGGCTGCTGGACGGAGTTGTCGGCGACGCCCCGCAACCAGCGACGAACGCCGCGAACACGACCGCACTGATCACCGCCATCGTGCGAACGGTGCCCATTCCTCGAGCGGCTCGGCTGCGTCGTCTCCAAGCGCCCATGGTCACTCGGCGACGGCCGTCTCCACGGCGGACTGCGTTGCCGCTACCTCCTGGACGACCGACTCACTGATTTCATGAGAGAAGTGACATGCCGTCCGATGACCCGTTGAATCGAGGATTCGCAGTTCCGGCTCCGTCGTCACGCACTGCTCGGGGTTGCCGAGGCGTTCCCGGAGCCAGCAGCGCGTGTGGAAGCGACATCCGGACGGTGGGGCTGCCGGCGAGGGAACATCACCCTTGAGGACGAGGCGCTTCCGCCGCTTTCGAGGGTCTGCATCAGGGATGGCCGACAGCAGGGCAACCGTGTACGGGTGACTCGCGTTCTTGTAGAGCTCCTCGACCGTTCCGACCTCAACGAGCTTTCCGAGGTACATGACCCCGATCCGATCGCTGAAATACTCGACGACCGAGAGGTTGTGGCTGATGAACAGGTAGGTCAGGTTCAGATCTCGCTTCAGATCCAGCAACAGATTCAGGACCTGGCTCTGGATGGACACATCGAGCGCAGATACTGGCTCGTCACAGACGATGAATTCAGGACTCAGGGCCAGAGCGCGCGCCACGCCGATACGTTGACGCTGACCGCCCGAGAACTCGTGCGGGAAACGGCGCGTGTAGTCACGCCGGAGGCCGACGATTTCCAGCGAGTCCTCGACCCGCTTGTCCCGCTCGGCTCGATTCGTGATGCCCTGTGCGATCAGACCCTCCCCAATGATGTCCGAGACCGGCATCCGCGGGTTGAGCGAGCCGAAGGGGTCCTGAAAGATGATCTGCATCTTGCGCCGCAGCGGGCGCATGTCATCGGCAGCCACGTCGTCCAGCTCGTAGCCGTTGAAAATCACCCGGCCGGCTGTCGGCGGCGTCAGCTGCAACAGGGTTCGCCCAAGGGTCGTCTTGCCACAGCCTGATTCCCCAACGAGGGCGAAGACCTCGCCGCGCATTACATCGAAGTCCACCCCATCGACGGCGTAGATGGTGCCCACCTGGCGGCGCAGGAGCCCGCCCATGATCGGGAAGTGCTTCTTGAGGCCGCGGACGGAGACCAATGGATCGTCCGACATCGCAGCACCATGTGCCGGAGCGGGCATGGTCGACGTCGGTTCGACCCCGGTCGCCGCGGCGGCGGTCGATGGCGCGACCAGATCGACAATCGCATGCTCCTTCTCGAGCACCTCGACCGTTGCGATCTTCGGCCCGTCCGTGTCGAGATCGGTGAACCACCGTCGTCCCCGGCTGAGGGACCAGGTGACTGGAAGCCCGATCGCCAGCAGCAGCGCGCCCAGCGTCCCAATCCCGAATGCCGTGTTGCCATCGGCATTTTCGACGTTCAAGACGCTCGCCACGAGGGCGGCCCCAAGTCCCGCGTACAAGATGCCGACGACCATCGCGAGCACGAAGCTCCACATCTTGCGATCCCGGAATCCCGTCGTCGATACGAATCCGAGGATGACCAGAATGTAGGCCGGCCAAAGCGCCTGGAGGCCAGTGACCGCAGCGGCGAGCCTGAGGAACACAACGGCAACCAACAGGATCCCGACGATGATCAGGAACATGATTGCCAGCCCAACGTAGATCGCACCGGCACGCTGGAGCGGTGCAATCAAGCGACGACGGAGACGTCCCTTGACGACCGGATCCGGGAGGTCCTGCATATGCACCATGGATGTCCCGTGTGCCTCCATCAGCCTTGTCCTGTCGGGAGCGTGCGACCGACGGACATTGCCGTTCGATGATGCTCAAGGGCTCCGGCCAGGCGTCCGGCGCCCTCCGGTGTATGCAGGTGACAGCGTGCCAGATGTTGGTCCGCGGTGGTTCTTGCGAGGCCGGGCGCAACGGTCCTGCAGCGGTCCCATGCATACGGGCAACGAGGCTCGAACCGGCAGGCAGGCGGCAGGTTGAACGGCGACGGGACGACGCCCTTGATCGCCGATAGCCGACCACCGCGCTTCTCGACGGAGGGAATGGACTCGAGCAGGCCCATGGTGTACGGGGCGCGCGGTTCGATGAGCACTTCGTTGACCGACCCGACCTCAACGACCTCACCGGTATACATGACGATCACGTTATCGACCATCTCTGCGACAACCCCAAGATCGTGGGTGATGAGCAGGAGTGCTGATCCGGTCTTTTGCTGGATGTCCTTGAGCAGCTCGAGGATCTGCGCCTGGATTGTCACGTCCAGAGCCGTCGTTGGTTCGTCGGCAATGATCAATTTCGGCTCGCAGGACAGCGCCATCGCAATCATCACGCGCTGACGCATCCCGCCCGACATCTCATGCGGGTACTGCTTGATCCGTCGCTCCGGACTTGGGATCCCGACCATGGCGAGAGCCTCGACAGCACGGGCCATCGAGGCCTTCTTGTTCAGCTTCTTGTGAAGCGCCACCTGCTCGGCGATCTGATCGCCGATGGTAAATACCGGGTTCAGGCTGGTGAGCGGCTCCTGAAAGATCATGGCCATCTCGGAGCCACGGATCTTGCGCATTTCGTCGAGTTTCATCGACAGGATTTCGCGGCCGTCGAACCAGACTTCGCTCCCCTCGCCGATGCTCGCTGGCGGGATATCCAGGAGCCGCATGATCGACAGGGCCGTAACGCTCTTGCCTGATCCTGACTCGCCCACGATCCCGAGCGTCTGGCCTCGCTTCAGGGAAAAGGAAATGCCGTCGACCGCGGGCACGATCCCGTCGAGGACCTTGAACGAGGTCCGGAGATTACGCACCTCCAGCAGAACGTCGCGGGCAGGCGGAGCCCCGATGGGCGCCGGAGCTGCGAGAATCTCGGTCACGCTCGGCTCCTGGGATCAAAGGCGTCTCGCAACCCATCTCCAATGAAGTTCACGGCAAGGACGGTGAACACGATGGCGAGGCCTGGAAACGCTGGCCACCACCAATTGCCGACGAGCAGGAAGGTTCGCGCGTTCGAGAGGATGTTTCCCCAGGTGGGGGTGTACGGATTCACGCCGAACCCGAGAAAACTCACGAACGCCTCGCCGATGATGTTGCCGGCCACAATCAGTGACGCGGCCACGATGATCGGCGAAATGGCATTGGGCAGGATGTGCCGGAACATGATCCGTCGATCGGACACCCCGACGGCCTTTGCGGCCTCCACGAATTCGCTTTCCCGGATCGACAGAAAGAGGGAGCGCACGAGGCGGCTGACGCCCATCCAGCTGAACAACCCGAAGATCAGGATGATCTGCCAGACGTTGTCCCGGTTGTCCTTGAAAAACCGCGCGATCACCAGAATGACGAACAGGAGCGGCAGGCTGAGCATGACGTCAACGATGCGCATCAGCAGGTTGTCGACGAATCCGCCGAGGAAACCGGAGATTGCGCCGACGGTCGTGCCGATGATCACCCCGATGATCATGCTGCTGAACCCGATCAGGAGCGAAGTCCGCGCACCATTGACAACGAGCGTCAAGACATCCCACTGGAGACCGCCGGTTTCCCCGAATGGATGCGCGAGCGACGGAGGGTTGCCGGCATACGCGATCTTTTCCGGTCGTGGAATGTGGTCGACCGCGTAGGGCAGGAAGATGGGCCCGAAGATCGCGGCTGCGAAGATGACGAAGAGGATCCCGACCCCGATCAGGGCCAGGTGATGCTTGCGGAACTTGCGCCAGACCA
>JAYWFP010000169.1:0-4260 GCA_043778745.1 Chloroflexota bacterium | reverse complement strand
TGAACAAGATGTTCCTCTTCGTGCCCACGATCGCGCCCATCGGCCGTGCCGATCGCGGGAGATCTGCGCCTTCCTCGAGGTAGTTGTCGGGCGGTAGTGCCGCTCCACCAACGACACCACGAGCCGTGGGCCAGATCGGGCCCCCGGCTTTTTTGATGCTCTCGAGACGTCGGGGACATCCGTGAGCCGTGAGCCCACCCGAATGCGAAGGCACGGGGATCGGGTCACGGCTCATTCAGTGTCCGAGACCCGACACATCGCACAGATACCACGCAGCTGACCGGGTGGCTCGCCACCCGCGGTGCGACCAGGCAAAGGACCAACCACCATGACAGCCACGCTACTCGGACAATCGAAGACCGTTGCTCCGGAACGCCTGGCCGTCGCGGCTCAGGCTGATGGGATCGAAGCCGCAGTTCCGGCCCTCCTCGTTGAGGGGGTGACCAAGCGGTTCCTGGTGGGTCGATCGAAGCGTCCCGTCCTCGCGATCGTCGACGTCTCCCTCCGCCTCGAGCGGGGCGGGATCGTAGGCATCCTGGGGGCGAACGGTTCGGGCAAGTCCACGCTCATCCGGCTCGTGTCTGGCCTCCTGACGCTCGACGAAGGTCGAGTCGAAGTCTTCGGACATGACCTGCAGCGCGAGGAGATGGCCGTCAAGCGGCTGATCAATCGCGTGAGCGTCGACGCGGCCTTCTTCAAGAAGCTCAGCCCGATGGAGAACCTCCTCTTCGCAGCCCGGCTGTACGGCCTGGATGCGGGGCGGGCGCGAGGTGAAGCGATCGCGATCCTCGAGCGGCTCGGCATCGCGCGCAAGCGGGTCGATCGACCGGTCGAGCAGATGAGTCGAGGCATGCAGCAGAAGGTCGCGATTGCGCGAGCCCTGCTGACCAGCCCGGCGCTGTTGCTGCTCGATGAGCCGACGACAGGTCTCGACCCGAGGTCGAAGCTCGATGTCCAGGCGTTCATCGAGGACGTCCGGACGAACCACGACACGTCCATCGTCCTGACGACCCACGACCTCGAGGAGGCCGACCGATTGTGTGATCGGATTGCGGTCCTCAACGATGGCCGAGTCGTCGCCCAGGACACGCCTGATGGTTTGAAGCGACTCGTCGCCGAACGCCACGGGCAGGAGCCGACGCTCCACAACGTGTTCATGACTTACACCGGCCGATCCCTCGACGACGATGTCGAAGATGACGCCGAAGACCCGGCCGACAAGGCCGACTGACGAAAGGAAACATCAATGTTCCGCAACGCCGACATCCGGCTGCGGCTCGTGAACGATCGGATCGCTCGCGAACACCGCTACGCCGCGGAGGCGCGCCTGGCCGATCAGGCCCGGCATCGCCACCGTCAACCGCTCCGCCTTCGCGCGGCTCGCAAGCTGATTCAGCTTGGTGAGCGGCTCGAAGCGGAGCCGACCCTTCGCCCTGCTCGGTCCCGCTAAGGGGCCGGGCAGGCGCCAAACCTCGAAAGGCACGTCCGATGACGCTCCTCACCCATGAATTGAAGGCCTCATACGCCTTCATCGAACGGAACTTCTTCCTGACCCGGCGCTACTGGGGCTGGGAGGTCGCGTTTCTGGTCTACTCGGCCGCGGGCGCGCTCTCGATCTCCCTGATCGGTGCCGAGTCGGGCAACCCCCGGCTGCTCCTGACCCTGATCGTCGGGGCGATCTTCTGGAACTACCTGTCGGTTGTGTTCAGCTGGATCGCCGAGACGATCGCCGTGGAGCGCTGGGAAGGCACGCTCGAGTACACGATGATGGCGCCCGTCCATCGGTCCACCCAGCTCCTGGGCTCGGTGGCGTACGCGATGGCCTACGGAGTCATCCATACGATCGCGATCCTGATCGCGATGCTGCTGTTCTTTCCGGATCTGGCCGCCGCCAATGCGGACCCGCTGACGGTGGTCGTGTTCATGGTCCTCGGGTCGTTCAGCTTCGTGGGCATCGCCATGCTCGCGGCCATCCTCCCGCTCCTGTACGTGGAGCGTGGGGCGCAGATGACGTTCGTCATGCAGTCGGTGCTGCTCCTGGTGAGCGGCGTGTACTACTCGATCGACATCCTGCCGGGCTGGATGCAGGTGCTCTCGCGCCTCTCGCCGGCCACGTATGCCATCGACGGCGTCCGCAAGGGCCTGATCGATGGCGTGCCGATCGGTGACCTCCTCGGGGATGTCTGGCCGCTCGTCGTGATGGGGATCGTCATGATCCCGGTCGGTCTGTGGGCATTCGGGCGCGCCGAGCGCTATGCGAAGCGGACCGGCAAACTGAAGCGGGTGGGCTGACATGGATCCGAACGTCTCCGGCACCAACTTCGTCCTCCGGGCCTATCGTGGTCCGGAGGATCATCCCGCGATGAACGACGTCTCGAACGCCGTCCGGGCGTTCAACGGCGATCCGAACGTCGGCACGGTCGCCGACATGGACAACCACTACGGGCACCTCAAGCACGCGGACCTGCCCGCTGATTGCCTGCTCGTCGAGCTCGATGGCGTTGTCGCGGCCTACGGCCGTGCCTCCTGGAACGCCCTCGCCAATGGTGAGGGCCAGGTCGACGGGATCCTCAACATCGATCCGGCCCAGCGCGGGCGTGGCATCGAGGAATTGCTGGTCGACCACGCGATCCGCCGGTCCGCCGAGATCATCTCGGTCCGGGGAACGGCCGTCCGAACGCGCATCATCCTGTACGTCACCGGCAACGACCCGCATCAGGCACGCGTCGCGGAAGAACGCGGCTTCGCCGTCGTCCGAAGCGGGGCTCAGCTCATCCGACCATCCCTCGACGATATCCCGGACGTCCCGCTCCCGACCGGCCTGGAAGTCCGTCCGATCGACCCGGGTGACCGGGCCATGCACCGCCGGATCTTCGATGCCGATGCACGCGCCTTTGCCGATTCATACGGACAGCAGATGGCGTCGGACGCGGAGTTCGACGAACTCATCCACATGCCGACGTTCAATCCCGAGCTCTGGCGGGTCGCGTTCCATGGTGATGAGATCGCTGGCCAGATCCTGAACTATATGAGTGAGGCTCCGGCACCGGATGGCTCCCTGATCGGTTGGACGGAGGCCATCTCCGTCCAACCCGAGTTTCGACGCCGGGGACTGGCCAGGGCCCTGCTCGTGGCGAGCCTGCAAGCCGTTCGCGACGCCGGGGCCACGGCGGCCGGCCTCGGCGTCGACCTGCAAAACCCGAACCAGGCCCAAGCGCTGTACGAGAGCCTCGGGTTCAGGATCGTGTCAGTCGCCAACGAGTTTGAGCTCGGACCATTCGAGCCGGGTGAGGTCCCGCCCATCCCGACGGCCCACGGAACGTGACGACGCCGACCGCGCTCAGCCGGATGGGCTGGGACGCCACGTACGCCCACGCCTTCGATGTGCACGCAACGGCGGGTCACGTGCCGGCCCGCGTCGTGGCCGAGGAGCGCGGGGCGTTCGTCGTTCACGATGGCGAGAAGTCTCGTCCGGCGTACGTCTCGGGCCGCCTTCGCCACGAATCGAACGGCGACGCCATGGCCTTTCCAGCCGTCGGCGACTGGGTTGCCCTGGGCCACGCCACGGTCGGTGAGCGAGCCACGATCCACGCCGTGCTGGCGCGTCGGACCGTGATCGTCCGGCGGGCCCCGACCGATCACCGCACGGTTGCCCAGATCATCGCCGCGAACGTGGATGTCGTGTTCATCGTCAGTTCGCTCAACGACGAGCTGAATCTCCGTCGGGTGGAACGCTATCTGGCGGTCGCGTGGGAATCCGGAGCCACTCCCGTGGTTGTCCTCTCGAAGGCGGACCTGGACGATGATCGGGAGGGCCACCGAGCGATGGTCGAAGGCGTGGCTCCCGGGGTCGAAGTGATCGTCACGTCGGCGCTTGCCGGGGAAGGGATCGACGCCATCCGGGCACACCTCAGCCCGGGTCGGACCGTTGCATTCATCGGATCCTCGGGCGTTGGCAAGTCGACGCTCGTCAACGTCCTCGCGGGTGAGCAATTGATGACCACGTCCGGGATCCGCGAGGATGATGCCCGCGGCCACCACACCACGACCCGACGACAGCTCGTCCCCCTGGCCTCCGGCCTCGTGATCGATACACCGGGCATGCGCGAGCTGGCCCTGCTCGATGGCGCGGGCCTCGCCAATGCGTTTGACGATGTCGAGCAGATAGCGAACGCCTGCCGGTTCAGCGATTGCGGCCATCACTCCGAACCGGGCTGCGCGATCCGCGCCGCCCTGGCCGATGGGGCCCTCGATCCAGAC
>JAYWFP010000168.1:0-10027 GCA_043778745.1 Chloroflexota bacterium | reverse complement strand
CCGATCACGATCGAAGGTCACGAGCCGAGTAACCAAGGCTGGCATTCGGCCTCGAGCTCGAGTCTCGCTCACTCCGGCGGGAATCATCGCGCGGCTCTAGTCGCGTCGCTACGTTTCGCCGCCCATCGATCGCCTCCCGTGCCGTGCGGGGGCGATCGACCATGTTCAGCGCGACGGCACGGGTCGCTGGCGGCGAACGACGCCACGGCCGTCGAGGTCGGCGCGCAGCGTTCGAGCCGAGGCAACGAGCTCGGGGTCGTGTGAGATGGTCCGGGCCAGCCAGTCGATGTAGCTCGGCTCGAAGGCCGCGACCTCACCGAGCGTGTGGCCATGGAACTTGCCAAAGTCGATGGGATGCGCCCGAGCCACGTCGATCGATGGCAACGGCGCGGGTCGATACCCGGGATCCCTGCCGCGGGCCAGCGGCCCGTTGGGTTGGGAGGCCCTGGGTGGTTCCCGATCGAGCCGTTCGCCCCGATACGGCTCCTGACCGGGAGGCGAGCCTGGCGGCCCTGAGCGGTCATCCCTCGGACGGAACGTGCCCGAGGTGTCGAGGCGCCCGGTCACGGGACGGGATGGGCGCTCCGGCGGCGGTCCCGAACGGCGTGCCGGCCCAGTGGTCCCTGCGCCCGACGTTCCGGCGCCGGTGGCGCCGACCTGAAGCTCTTCATAGGCACGGTTGATCTCGGCCATCCGGCGCGTCGCGACACGGGCTGCAGCGACATCGGATCCGGCCACGTCCGGGTGATGCACCCGGGCCAGCTTTCGCCAGGCCGCCTTGATCGTCGCCGGCGACGCGTCAGCCGGTACTCCGAGGACAACATGCGGATCTCGTCTTGCCACGCTGCGAGTGTATCGGGCAGCGCACTTGACAGGCACTGGTGGCTGGCGTCCCCTGTATCACGTGACCTCGAGAACGAAGATCCGGTTGGCCGGCATCGCGACGGCCGCGTTCGCCGCACCGGTCGCCGCCGCCCTGCGCTTTGCCCACGTCTACCGGCGACGGGCCGGCCATCCTCGCCCGCACCCACCGACATCGGATCCGTCGGACTTCGGGCTCACCTTCGAGGACCGGTCAGTCCCGACCACCGATGGTCTCGTGTTGCCCGCGTGGTGGATTCCGGCCGCCGGCGGCGCCAAGGCCGCCGGCGGCGCCAAGGCCCCAGCCATCGTCCTGGTCCATGGCTGGGAGTCGGCGCGTCATCGAACGCTCCCGAATGCCCAGTTCCTGCACGCCCTCGGGTATCACGTGCTCACGCTCGATGTCCGCGGGCACGGCGCGAACGCAGCAGAGACGCTCGCAGTCAGCGCGGGCGAGTTCGGCGCCGACGCGCTCGCCGGGGTCGAGGCAGCCCTTGCCGACCCGGCGGTGACAACCGTCGCGGTGCTCGGCCACTCGATGGGATCGGTCGGAGCTGCCCTGGCGGCGGCGGCCGAGCCACGGGTCGCCGCGCTCGTCCTGACCGCAACGCCTGCCGACCCGTACCGAATGACCCGGCAGACCTTTCGACTGGCCCACATCCCGCTCCCCGACCCCATCGCCTATCCGCTCGCGTGGTTGACCACGCGGGTCTATCTCGAGCCCCGCGGGCGGGCTCCCCGGGAGATCTCCGCATCGGCTGCCCTTGGACGATATACCGGCCCGGTCCTCGCGATCCACGGCACCGACGATCAGATCGTCCCGTACGGGCACCTGGAGCGCCTCGTTGCCGCGGGCCGAAGCGCCCGGGCCGCCATCCCGGATGCGGCGCCGATCGAAAGCCTTGCCATCCCGGAAGGCCGTCACAGCTGGCTCTATGAATTCCCGGCCTACCGCGGGACGATCGGCCGTTTCCTCGCGACGGCCCTCGGCGGACCGATGTCACCAGAACAGGCGGCACGCGTCGCCGAAGCGACTGACGCACGACGACCCGTCGAGCCGGCCCACGGATTCTCGGCCCTGGCGTCGGTCGCGCCGAGCGAGACCGACGGATCGAACGGCGCGTCTGCGATCCCCGGTGCCGCCGCGCACCCGTCGATCGTGGCCGGCGAACGTCGTTCCTGACCATGGACATCGAAGACGCCATTGCCGGCCTGCGGGTCGTTCGAACGTTCGAGGCCCGACCCATCGCGGACGAGGATCTGGACGCCATCATACGGGCCGGGCGGCGGGCCGGCAGCTCCAAGAACGAGCAGCGTTGGGCATTCGTGGTGATCACGGAACGCGACCGGCTCCGCAGGCTCAGCGCCGTGGGAACCTTCGCCGGTCACCTCGCCCGTGCCGCGGCCGCCATCGCCCTGGTCACTCCGGATCCGCGTTTGGCGGGGGCGCCCCTGTCAATCCTATGGGACCTCGGACTTGCATCCCAGAACATGATTCTCGCCGCCTGGGGACGTGGGATCGGCAGCTGTCCGGCGACGGTCTACGATCAGGCCCTCGTTCGCAAGCTCCTCGAACTGCCCGAGGGGATGGCCTGCGAGTACCTCCTGTCGTTCGGCTACCCGGCGGACCCGACCGATCTCACCCGGCCGCTCCGGTCCGGCGGTCGCCGCAATTTGGACGACATCGTCCATCGCGAACGCTGGTCGTAGCTCGGGCGCGGGTCGCCAGTCGCGTCCGAGCCTGGGGCGACCCGGGCCCGCATCGCCAGCACCTCGCCGGGTCAGCGACGCTTGCGGAGGTACGCCGTCAGGGCGGCGTCGTAGCCCAATGATTCATAGAGGCGTCGGGCGTCGGGTCGATGATGGCCCGCCGTGACTTCGACGAAGGCGGCCCCCCGCTCGGTCGCCACGTGCTCGACCTCGCCAATGAGTCTCCGGCCGACGCCTCTGGCTCGTGCCCCTGCATCGACGACGAGCGCCAGGATCCTGATCGCCTCGTCGTCATGCTCGAACCGGGGAATCACGTGGTAGGCGACAAAACCGATCACGCTCCCCTCGGCATCGGCGACGATGACGCTCGATCCGTCGGCGACGAACCGCGCCAAACGGGCGGCCACAACCGAGGGCGTGACCGGGTAGCCCTCCTCGGTGAACAGCGCCGCGATTCTTGGGGCGTCGGCCTGGGTGGCCGGTCGCAGGTCGGTGCCGGGCGTGTCGGTCATGGTCGGGATGGTATCGCCGACGCGCTCGCGAGTATCGCCGACGCGCTCGCGAGTATCGCCGACGCGCTCACGAGTGGCGCCCGGCATCAGCGAAGGAGCAGGTCCGCGATCGGTTCCCCAACGGATTCGAAACCCATTCGCCGATAGAGGCGCTCGGTCCGGGCCATCCCCGCCTCTACGAGCAAGTGGATCAGACCCGTGCCCGCGCTCATCGCCCCCGTGATCGCGATCGCGGTGAGGAGCGTCGCGAATCCCTGGCCGCGAGCTGTCGGAACTGTCCCGATGGACGAGAGGTAGGTCGCGCCATCGACAGTGACCCGACGGGCCGCCGCGACCGGTCGTCCATCATCGATGAGGAGCAGGGCCGCGCCGCCGACGCGTCTCGACGCCGCAAGCGTCTCGGCGGCAAGTGCCGGCACGCGGTCGGACTCGACATCGAACGCCTCCACCAGGACGCGTGCCACGTCCATGGCGCTTGACGCCGACCCGACACCGACCTGCTCCACCCGCAGGTTGGGCCGACTGCTGATCGTTCGAGCGAGCGCGATCGCGGGACCGGTGTCGGCAAGGGCCATCGCGCGGTCACGGCCGACCAGGCGAAACCCGGCCCGAACGAGCTGGGACTCAAGATCTGCGGGCTCGCCTCCGAGCGACATCGTTCTGACATGTGGGACGCGACCGAGCGACGCGAACAGGGTCGTGATTTCGTCGATGCGTGCCTCCACACGGGCCGGATCGGACGGCCATCGAGTGGCGACAACGCGATTCCAGAACGGCTCTGGATCGGTCGGGTCATAGAGGAGCAGCCCGTCGCCGAGATCACGGAGCTCTCGGCCGCCTCTTGCGTGTACCACGGCCTCGTGCGTCGCCAAGCGACGACCCAGCGCCGGGTCGATGACAAGCGGAGGCAGCACGCGGGCCAGGTCAGCCCGTCGGTGATCGATGCAGCGCGAAGAGCGTGGCTCCGGACGGGAGATCGATGACCACGGGATCGGGCGTTCCGGCCGCCTTGAACCAGCCGAGATAGGGCCCGATCTCGTGCAGCCCCGCGCCCGAGAACACCTCATCGAGGTGGACGCCGGCAATCAACTCGCCGTGGATTGAATGAAGCTCGTCGTCGTCGGTGGGCAGGAGCCACTCCAGAACGAGCAGCCAGCCGTCGGGCGCAAGGCCCGCCCACGCGGCTCGCAGCGACGCTGCGGGGTCAGGCAGGGCATGGAGCGCGTACTGGAAGTAGGTGACATCGAACGAGCCCGCTACCCGATCGACGGACAGGGAATCGATCTGGACGCGCTCGCCGAGACCCGCGTCTTCAATCAACTGACTCGCCCGAACGCGAGAATCCGCTTCGTCCTCGATCCCGATCAGCGTCAGATTTGGAAAGCGCTGGGCCATCGCGACGAGCCAACGACCACCGCCGCAGTGAACATCCAGGACCCGTCCCCCGCCTGAAAGCTTTGCAACGAGGTCCGGCAGCGCGGCCAGGCCCTCGGCGAAGAACACAGCCACGTCCTGACGGGTCACCCGCTCGATTGCTGCACGGTATCGATCCGGTCGGCTCCGGATGGGCACGCCTGACCGGAAGAACTCGAGCATGCCGTCCCAATCGAGCGTCGAGACGACCGAGTGGATCACCTGTCCGCCGAGATAGACCGTTCGCTGCTCGTCGATCAGGACAGCGGCGAGGTCGTCGTCGAGACGCAGGCGGTCCGTCGAGGTCACGAGGCCATGGGCATCCGCGGCCCATGCCCAGGTGGTGACGGCCTTGGGATGCGTGCCGGTCCGCGTCGCGAGTTCCTCGGCGCTCAGGCCGGTCGCGCCAGCCGCCCGCAGGGCATGGAAAAAGCCGAGTTCGATCCCGAGGTACGCGATCCACGTGCGGTAGAAGCCGCCCAGGGCCGCGATGACGTCGTCGTGCTGCTCGTCGAGGTGCATCGTCGATGGATTGTCGCACGCCGACCAACTCCAATAACCGGCTACACCGTGGTAGCATGTGGGGGTCCGGGATCCTGAGTGGCCACCCGGATCTGATCGGAGCACGTGATGCCAGTACTTTCCCGCCGGATCGGCCTCGGGTTGGCCGCTCGGGGTGAGCCAGAAGAAGTCCTGGACTGGTCCCGCCGGGCGCGCGATGCGGGCCTCGAATCGATCTGGATCCATGATTCGTACTTCGAGCGCGACGCGGTCACCTTCGCGACGGTCGTCGCCGATGGTCTGGCGCGAGACCAGGACGGCAGTTCCTTTCGGGTCGCGCTCGGCGCGGTCAATCCGAACACCCGGCACCCCGTCGTCCTCGCGATGACCGGGTCGGCCCTCGATGAGATCCTGCCCGGGCGGATCGTGATGGGCCTCGGGACCGGACTGCCACTCAGGCTCAAGCAGATGGGCATCCCGTACGCGCCCGAGACGGCCGTGGCCCGCGTGTCCGATGCGATGGACACGTTGCGTGCCCTGTGGGCCGGCCAGCGACTTCCCTCCGCGACCCCCGGCCTGCCGCCGATCCAGCCGATGTTTCCTCCCACCCACCGGATCCCCCTGGTGATCGCGGCCTACCGGAGGGAATTCGTCGCCCTCGCCGGCGAGAAGGCCGACGGCTACCTTGCGCGGCCGGCCGAGTCCATTCCGTCCCTGCGCGGGATCCTGGACCGCCTGCGAGCGGCGGCATCCGAAGCCGGCCGCGATCCTGGCGCGGTCGATTCCGCGGGCTATCTCCTGTCGCTCGTCGACAAGACCCGGCGTGAGGCGCTGAACCGAGCGAAGCGCGAGCCGTTCGTGATCTACATGATGTCGGTCCTCTCGGACATCTCGCTCGGTCGGGCAGGATTTGAGCCCGCCCTGCGTGACGCGATCGCCGCGGCGTGGCGAGCCGAGGACTTCACGACCGCCGGCAACCTGATCCCTGACGAACTGCTCGATGCGTTCATGTTGTGCGGTACCCGCGAGGACGTCGCCGAGAAGGCGATGGCGTTCCACGTCGGCACCGGGCTGGACCTGCCGCTCCTCCAGCCCGTACTCCAGGAAGAACGTCAGATCCAGGAGCTGCTCGCCGCAGCCACGATCTTCGCCGAGATGCCGATGCCGGTTGCGGCGGCCGACGGGGCCCGCAGCCCTGAACTCGGCGATGGAGCGCTGGACGAGGACCCTGCGTCGCATCAAGTCGATCCGGGGCGCAACGTCGATCCGGGGCCCAGCGGCAGCCTGGCGGACGACCGTCGGCTCGGGCCGATCGAGGCAATGCGTCGTCGCCTTGCCGCAACCTGGGAGATTCTTCGCCCGTTCGCCTACACGGCATCGGTCATTCCGGTCGCGGCAGGCGCAGCCCTCGCCTTCGTCGACGGGCAATTCCATGGAGCGCCGTTCCTGGCTGCCCTGATCGGCGCCGTCCTGCTGCATTCGGGGACCAACATCATCAACGAGATCTACGACGTGCGGCAGGGTATCGACACGATCGTCTCGCCGCGCGCCAGCCACGCGATCGTCAAGGGACGCATCTCGGAACGTGCCGCATTCGCGCTGGCGATCGGTGCGTTCGTGCTGGCGATGGCGGTCGGCGTGTACCTGATCTGGCTGCGCGGCCCCTTCATCGTCGCACTCGGACTCGTCGGCCTCATCGGTGGCTGGGGTTACACAGCCCCTCCGCTTCAGTACAAGTACCGCGCGCTCGGCGTGCCGCTCGTCTTTGTCCTCATGGGCCCACTGATGGTAGTCGGCAGCTACTTCGCCGTGACCGGCTCATGGAGTTTGAGCGCCGGGATTCTGTCGGTCCCGGTCGGGCTGCTCGTGGCGGCGATCCTCCATGGGAACGAGTGGCGGGACATCAGCGAGGACACCCGGGCCGGGATCGTGACCCTGTCGTCGCGGATCGGCAAGGAATGGGCGCACTACGGGTACGTCGCCCTCGTCCTGGGGGCGTACATGACGCTCGGCCTGTCCGTGGCTGCAGGCTGGTTGCCGCCCGCGACGCTCCTGGCCATCCTGTCACTCCCCTTCCTCGCCCAGGTGGTCCGCTCCGCGGAACTTGGGGCGACCGGCCAGGCACGGGCCATTGCGATGATCGACCTCCAGACCGCCCGGCTGCACATGGCCTTCGGCGGGCTGCTGGTTTTCGGCGTCCTCCTTTCGGGCGTGCTGCGTGGCTGAAGCGAGTGAGCCTGCGGCATCCGAGGCCGGCGGCGGGCCGGGTTCCGTCGCCCTGGCCATCGGCCTGGCCGCGGCCGCGGCCGCGTTCACGGCAACGTTCCGTGGTCCCCGCGAGCGGTTCTGGGATCGAATGACCCTGACCGGCGTCGCTCTCGGGCTCATTGCACTCGCCACATCGCGGAAGGCTCGCGGTGCACGAATCCGGTTTTGGCACGTGCCGGTCGGCCTCGCCTCGGCCGGGATCCTGTACGCGACCTTCCAGATCGGTGACCGATTCGCCCGTCGCTTCGTCCCGAGCGGCGACGCCCAGATCCGCGAGATCTACGCCCTGCGCACGCTGCGACCACGAGGCCAGATCGCCACGAGACTGGCCACGATTATCGGACCTGCCGAGGAACTGTTCTGGCGGGGTCTCGTCCAGGCGGCCCTGATGCGTCGCTTTGGCCGCTGGAAAGGTGCCGCGCTGGCGGCCGGTGCCTATGGCGGCGTTCACGTGACGTCGGGAAACTTCACCCTCATGGGCGCGGCCGGCGTGGCCGGAGCCCATTGGTGCGCGTTGTACGCGGCTGGGGCTCCGCTTGGGGCACTGATCGTCAGTCATGTGGCCTGGGATATCTGGATCTTCCTCGTGCAACCGACCGGTGAGATCGAGGTGCTGGCGGGCGCCTGATCGGTCGGCCACACTGCAACCGATCCGGCTCGGACCGTGTTCTGGAGATCGATGGACACCGACATCGCCCTCGCCGCCCGGCTCGCGGCAAACCTCGACACCGCCTTTCCCGTGCTGGTGGACGCCCACGCGGCACGTCTGTACACGATCGCCAATCGCTATCTCGGGGTCCCGGGCGATGCGGAGGAAGTGGCCCAGGATGCCCTCGTCCGTGCCTACTCGGCGTTGGCCGGCTACGACGCCGCGCGCATTCGCGAGCTGAATCTCCGTCCCTGGCTTGCCACGATCACGATCAACCTCGCTCGCAATCGTCGTCGTCGAATCGCCGACCGAACTCCGCCGGTTCGGCTTGACCCACTCGTCGAGGTCGGCTGGGAACCGTCGACTCCGGCGCGCATGTCGCCGTCGGCCGTTGCCGAGCGCCACGAACAACGCCGAGAGCTGGCTGTCGCGCTTCTCGGCCTGCCCGGTCCGCTACGCGAGGCGCTGGTACTCCGCCACGTGGATGGGTTGTCGGTCTCGGAAACGGCGTCGGTGCTCGCGCGACCCGAGGGGACGATCAAGGCCCAGGTTCATCGGGGCCTGGCCCTGCTTCGACGCAACCTTGCGCCGCAACTCGCAGTTCAGGCCGACTCGGCCGGGGAGATGACCGCATGACCCGCACTGGCTCACATTCGAAGACCGCGACGGCGCCGGACCGCTCGGTGATGGGCCCGGACTCCCGATCCGCGAACCGACCTTATGACCTGATGGCGGGCATGGCCGACCTCGCCTCGCCAGCGCCGGAACACCTTGCGCGGGCTGTTCTGGCCGACGTTGGACTGGCCGACCTGTGGGCCGAGCTGCCGTCGCCGCTGGGCCCCATAGGGGTCGCCTGGAACGGGCGCGGGATCTCATGGATCGATCGTGCCACTGACCCCGATGTGTTGGCTGAGCGGTTCAAGAAGCACGTTGGGCGGCCCCTGCATCGAGCCGAGCAGGTCCCGGAGCACCTGGCGCGTGCCGTCGAGGCGCGGCTCGCAGGCAAGCGACGCGTCCGGATTCCTCTCGACCTCCGTGGGCGCACCGAGTTTGAGGTCGCGGTCTGGCGCAAGGCCCTCGAGATCCCTCGAGGCGAGGTCCGGCCATACGGATGGATTGCCGCCGAGATCGGTCGTCCGAACGCCGTGCGGGCCGTTGGGACCGCGCTCGCCCACAACCCCGTGCCGCTCGTGGTGCCATGTCATCGGGTGATCCGGAGTGATGGGTCGATCGGCCAGTACTCGCTGGGAGGACCCGAAGCGAAGCGAACCGTGCTCATCGCCGAGGGCCTGGACCTGATCGAGATGGAGTCCGCGGCGCGCTCCGGGTTCCGGTATCTCGGTTCGGCGACAACCCACGTGGTCTGCCTGCCGACCTGCAATCACGCGCGACGGATCACCGAGCGGCACCGACGGCCGTTCCGGTCGCTCAGCGTGGCCGTGCTCGAAGGCTTCCGTCCGTGCCGGTCCTGTCGGCCGGGCTCCGGGGCCGCCGTCGCGGCCTGAAGTGGTCGCCATCGACCCCTGAGCCAAGCCGTTTCTTGGATGCTGGCGTCTGGGTCGAAGTCCCGCTACACTCCGCTACCTTGGACCAGTTGACTATGCCAAAACGGACCGGCGGCCTCGCGCTCTGGGCGGCCATGGCCACGCTCTATGTGGTCTGGGGATCGACGTACCTCGGGATTGCGATTGCCATCGAAAGCATTCCCCCGTTCCTGATGCTGGCGATCCGGTTCGCCATCGCTGGTTCGCTGCTCCTCTTGCTCGAAATCGTCCGTGGCGACCTCCTTCGCGTTCGCCCAACCCGTCGCCAGGTTCGGGACGCCGCTATCGTCGGGGCGCTCCTGCTGGGAATCGGCAACGGCTTTGTGGCATTCGGCGAGCTGACCGTCGCCTCGGGGATTGCGGCGGTCTTGATCGCGTTGATGCCGGTCTGGCTGGCGGTCCTCGGCTGGATCTATTTTCGCGATCGCCTGCCGCGGATTGTCCTTGGCGGCATCGCCCTGGGTCTGGCCGGCGTGACCCTGCTGGTCTGGCCGGAGGGTGGCGTTGCGTTCGAGGTCGTTGGGATCACCGCGCTCCTCCTGAGTCCGGTCGGCTGGGCCCACGGCTCA
>JAYWFP010000167.1:0-4267 GCA_043778745.1 Chloroflexota bacterium | reverse complement strand
GCCCGGTCCCCATGCCGAATCGCGCGCGAGCCGAAGCCGGCCGGGGCTCGCCCGACTCGACCGCGACCATCTAGCCGGTTACCGCCTGGTCGGCGATGTCGAGCGCGGCATCGATGACCTCGAAGCCTTCGGCCAGCTGTGCCTCGGTGATGCACAGCGGCGGGTTGGTGTGGATCGAGTTGTTGGCGAGCATCGCGTACACCCCGTTGTCGCGGAGGTATTTGCCGATTGCCTTCATCTCGTCGCTCGTCCCATTGAATGGCGTCATCGGCGTCCACGGGTTGTGGCTCCGGACCAGATCGAGGATCCCGAACAGGCCGAGGTTCCGGTGGGCGCCGATCGACCGGTGCTTCGCCGCGAGGCGTTCGTGATGGGAGCGCATGACCGGGCCGAGACGCGCCGCGTTCTCGATGAGCCCGTCCTCCTCGTACACCCGGATCGTGGCCAGCGAGGCCGCCAGGCTCACGGGATGGCTGCTGTACGTCAGGCCGCCGTAGAACATCTTCGACTCGAACGCCTCGGCGATGTGCTGGCGCATGGCCACGCCACCGAGCGGCAGGTACGAGCTGGTGAGCCCCTTGGCCATGGTCATGAGGTCCGGCGTGACGCCCGCATGGTCGATCGCGAACCACTTGCCGGTTCGCCCGAACCCGGCCATCACCTCGTCGGCGACCATCAGGATGCCGTTGCGATCGCAGATGTCGCGAACCCCGGCGATGTAGCCGTCGGGCGGGATGAGGATCCCGTTCGTGCCCACGATCGTCTCGAGGAAGACGGCAGCGATCGTCGAGGCGCCCTCGTAGCGGATGACGTCCTCGAGGCCCTGGAGGCTCTCGGCCACGGGCCGCGGCTCGGCCTCGCCCCAGCGATGCGTGTCGGGGTATCGAACGACGCCCACGATGCCGGGTTCGTTCGCCCACCGACGCGGGTCGCCGGTCAGGGTCATGGCCCCGAGCGTGGCCCCGTGGTAGGACCGATACCGCGCCAGGATCTTCTGCTTGCCGCTGTAGTGGCGAGCGAACTTGATGGCGTTCTCGATCGCCTCCGCGCCGCCGAGCGTGAAGAAGACCTTGTTCATGTCGCCCGGCAGGATCTGGGCGAGCTTCTGGCCGAGGCGCCCGCGGATCTCGGTCGCGAAGGCCGGCTGCACGTATTGCAGCTTGATGGCCTGCTCGGTGATCGCATCGATCACCCGGCGATCGCCGTGGCCGATGTTCACGGACATCAACTGGCTGTTGAAATCGAGGATCCGACGACCCTCGGGCGTATACAGGTAGACGCCCTCGGCATGGTCGATCGCAATGGGATCGAGGGCGCCCTGGACGGACCACGAGAAGAAGGTATGGGCGCGATTGAGCGCCACGATCTCGGCGCTGGACATCGCTGTGGCGGATTCGACGGCCATGGAGTGCTCCAGCTGCGAAGGTTCAGTCGTGTGCCGCCGATTGTCGCAGATACGGTCGAGTCCAACGGCGGCCCAAGGGGGTACGCTCAGTGGTGCGCAACGAGAGCCGCGATCCGGCGGCAACGAAGGCGCGGCTATTACGTCTGGGGCGATGACACCAACCGTCCCTCCGCGGGAGGGGACAGCGGCTCACCGATTTACCAGAAGGCGTACCTTGGGAGTGGGTTCGCGGTTGGAACGCTGTCCAACACCTCAGGCAACTTCGGGCTCGTCTATCGAGCGCTGCAGGGCCTCGGGCCGCTCGCGATCTACGACCCGGGTGACCCTTCGTGCAACCCTGGTCCCTGCTAATTCGGGGGCAAGACGACGACCCGGTCGCCCAGGATGAGGCAAAGTTGGCGGTCGCGCACTCGACGGCTCATGTTCCTGGCGGTCTTGGTTGGTGTGGCTGCCTGCAATTACGCCGTCCCCTCCCCCAAGGCATCTCCTCGTCCCACCGAGGGCGTGACACCCCCAGCCTCGGCTTGGGCCACGCCATCTCGATTGGCCCCAACGCCGACGCCGAGTCTCACGCCACAACCGACCATCGACCCAGCCTGGGTCACCCGGTCCGCGCTTTGGTGCGGTGAAGGCCCAAGGTTCCCGCCTGAGGGACTGCTCTACCTTGGGGCTGAGTTCGGCATCGACGGCGCCGCTGACGCCTTGCGCGACACGATCCTCAATAGCTCGAGTCCCGAGGCGCCCTTGCCTGCCAATGGTTGGCGGAGGGTTTGGGATGCAGCCGACGAGGTCCTATTCATCGCACCCGGAGCCCGCCTGGCCTGGGCGCAAGTCCTAGTGGTCCCGTCAACCAGCGGGTGGACGCCTCGTACGTTTGGCGAGTGCCAGATGCAGGTGGCGTTTCCGACGGGGATCGCCCGAGCCGACTGGTCGCTGGACCCCGCGTTCCCGCCACCCGACGCCACCACGAGGGAACTTCATCTGCTGGCAGTCGAGACGGCATGCGCCAGCGGCCGGAGCCCTCAAGGGCGGATCGAGTCGCCGCTGGTGGTTGAGGGCCTGCAGTCAATCATCGTCGTCATCGGTGTGCGATCACTACCGGGCCTGCAGGACTGCGTCGGCAATCCGGCTTTGAGTGTGCTGGTACAGCTTCCGTCCGCGCTCGGGGCGCGCAGCCTCCTCGACGGAGGCGTGTTCCCTGCGCGACCTGTGTGGCCGGGGTAGTCGACGACGCGATGGGCCCTCCGGATGAATGTCGCACGTTCAACTCAGCCGCTTCGTCGGGCGGGGCTGCGAGTCCCTCCTCAGTCTGGGCACCAACGTCCGCTTGTGCCCCCCAGACAAGCGACAGATAGGTGGCACTCGTCACAGTCTTGGGGGATGCTCCGTCCGCTGGACTACCTAGCGCGCCCTCCGAAGAGCACAGCGGCGAGTCCGAGCATTGCAAGGGCGACCGCTGCAAAGAATGTTGCTTCCGTCCCCGGGGCCAGACCGATTGCAGGGTCTCGAGCGTCGATGAGCACCAATCGGCCGAGCAGCAAACTGACGGTGACCGCCGCGCTGGCAAGAATCACGCCGCCCGACCGAACCCGTCTTGAAATGGGAGACGTCCGATAGGCCCCGATCGCAGCGACAAGGCTCAGAACTAGCCCGACATAGCCAGCTTCAGCGGAGACCAGCCCAAGCAGGAGCCCGATCCCGACAAGGCCGAGGTATCTGGTCATACTGCGCGCGGCCTACGGGTACGTGCCCGGGCTGCACCATTGCTGCTGGTGCCAACCAACGGCCGCGTGGCGCCAAACGACTTGAAGCGTGCATTGTCCGTAGGTGAAACCGGGCTTCCCCTCAAGCCAAGTGTCGTACGTGTTGTAGAAAACGGTGCCAGTGGGATCAAATATGCCGTCATATTTGAATCCCTGATGGCCATGCACCGTCACGCTCGGGTTGCCGACGCCTCCAGCGCTAGCTCCTAAGAAGTGATTCGGAGCGTCGAGGTGCCAGCCTTTGCCGTTGGCCTCAAGATGCCAGCTCGCTCCATCCCAAGCCGACCACGAGGTTATCTTCGACCCCGCCGTTGACGGCGACCATTGGACATCCAAGTAGTATTCGTTCATTTTGATACCGCAGCAATCCCACGTCCTCTGGACGGCGTAGGCGTTCGAAGTTGAGAGGACGCTCTCACCAGAATTTGGCGACTGCCTGACAGAGCCAAGACCAATGAGGGCATCACCCGGTATAGGTCCGATCATCGATGGATCGACGAACTGCACCGGCCCGAGTTCAATCTGACAGTTCTCATTGACTGCCCACGTCTCTGTCGCGACGAGACCCGGAGGGGGCGCGGGCAGCGTGACGGCCTCCTTGATCTCACCGCAAAGCGAATTCGATGAGAGCCCCGATGACGCCACCCCAGCGGAGGCTGGCCTCGCGGAGACCGAGTCGAAAGCCAAAGCGAGCGAGCACACGAACATCACTCGAAACAGGAGCGTGGATCGACACACGCGACCTCCTTCAGTCCTTAGCCCCGACACGGGGAACTGTCCGACACCCTTGTCGCAGCCCAGCATAAGTGACCAAGTCAGCGTGCGCCTCACGTGAGTCTCGTTCGCATTCGCGTTTGATCGCACACGCACTGGCCTCGGTCGCCTCGCGATGGGCATGAGTGGCTCCAGTGCGGCTCAGCCTGATTGCCTGGCCACGATGGTCATAGCCGACCCAAGGTGCCGTGAAGCGGCCGAGCCGCTACGCTCCGACCACCATGATCGCCACGTCCCTCTGGCAACACGCCGACTTCCTGAAATTATGGGCCGGGCAGACCATTTCGGAGATGGGCTCCGTCGTCACCCGGACGGCGGTGCCCCT
>JAYWFP010000166.1:0-4268 GCA_043778745.1 Chloroflexota bacterium | reverse complement strand
GCGCGTCGAGCGCTAATCGGAACGCCCACATCGAGGAGGGACATGGAATGGACCCGGACCCGCAACTGGGCGCCAGTTCAGGGCCGTCCATAGCGCCAGCCCCGCCATCGGCTGGCGGTGGTGTTCCGCGGAGCAGCAGCTGGGGCGACTTCTTCGCCTTCCGCGTCATGGTGACGCCGGCTCTGATCCGCGTGGCCTACGTGATCGGGGTGGTCGTCATCACCGCTGCGGCGATCTTGATCCCCTTGTTGGGCACAGCCGCCACGGTGTGCCAGAGCGGAGGCGGCGGCACGCTTACGTGCACGTCGCTCGGCGCCGGCCCGCTCGTCTACGCACTCCTCGTGGCGATCGTTGTCTTCATCGTCGCCCAGGTCTGCTGGCGGGTGTTGCTGGAACTGCTCATGGTCATCTTCGGGATTCACGAGTCGGTCCGCTCGATCGAGGCTCAGAGGGGCCGGTAGGCCACCGAGCGCCGAGCCACGGTGCCCGGCCGCCGGGCGGCGGACCGTCTCAGGCGGGCCTGAGCGAGACGTAGGTGACCGAACGGACGATCCGTTCACGGGCATGTAACGAGCGATCGGCCTGCCGCCCCGTCTCCGGGTTGTGGCCTCGCGGACCGGCTCAGCGTAGGTGCGCGTGGGCCGGTCCTGCCGGTAGGCTCGCGATCTCCTGATCAAGCTCAGCGATCGAAGCGGAATGCCGATCGTTGACCCGTCTGAGCGCTTCGAGGATCACGTGGCCGAGGTGGAATTCATGCCGGCTCGCCCGCGCAGCGTCGAAGCCAGCCGCTGCGCCATGTAGAGCCGCGTTCCGGTCGTCATACAGTTGACGAATGGAGGTGTCCCGTTCGGGCTCGGTCAGGACGGTGAGGACGACGGTGGCGGAGTTGCGAGACCGGTGAGCATCCCGCGGATCGTCTCGCCCTCCTTCGCTACATTGACGAACCCCTGGCCCGAGCTGCCCGCGAACGTCACGAGGGCATGGCCGATCCACACCCCGCCGATAGCAGGTGGCGCCACCCCGGCCGGGCAGGTTGTCCTCTCGAAGGCCGGGCCAGACGGGCAGTAAATCCCCAGCCCAAGCTCGATGCGGATCGCGGTCCCGTGGGATCCCGCAACCGTCAGAGCGGCCGCCGCGGCTGCCTGGCAGTCGCCCGAAGGGAAGTCTCCACACGAGACTTGCGGGCTCGGCGCGGGCGTCGGAGCGAGACCACGGGTCGGGCTGACGGTCGGCGTTGAGGTGGGGCTTGGCGTCGGCGATGGGGTGGCACACGCCGCCACGATGAGCAGCACGGCGACGAGACCAGCCAGCGGCTTCATTCCACCCGGCATTGTACGCTCGTACACCGACCAGGACGCGCCGCGCCTACCCGGACCATCCCCATCCGGGTCTGCCGGCCCTACATCGCGAAGGCGATCGAGGCGAGCGGCCGGGCGCGTCAGGAGCGAGTCGTAGAGTCTTCGCCGCCTGAGCCAGTCTCATCCTTCACCGGGGAACTTCACTAATCCTCGTCCGCAAGCGCCTCGCGGCGGAGCTTCGCGAGTTGAACGACGACCGCCCTAAAGGACCGATCGAGTTCTGCCACAGGCGAGGTGTACCCCTCTCCGATCGGGATGTCGATGCCAACTAGAGCATCGACGGCGCTCGTCAGTTCGGGGTCGTTGACTGTAGCCGCGGCCGCGATCATCGTGTGCCGAGACTCCTCTACTGGTAGGTCCCAGGTGTAGCCGGCTCGCCGCTTCCCTTCGACCACCATCGTCCGGGCGGCCTCCTCAAGTCGATCGAGCTGCCCGAGGCGATCTTCCAGCCGGACGCGCTCTCGCTCACGAGCCTTGGCGATCGCATCGCCAACCGCCCTGCCCGCCTTGTCGAACACGTCCATTCAGACCTCCCGGTCCGTGGCAGCCAAACTAGCAGCTTGGCGTGTGAAATGGGGGCGGACAGACGGCCCGCAGTAGGGCACCATTCAAGCACGAATGGCGCGTCGGCGACCGCCCGCGGAACCTCTTGGACGCCCTCAAACACCGTTGGGGGCAACCTCATCCGGGTTCAAGTCCCGGTGTGAGAGCACCACGATTGGCAGGTTCGCGGGCCCTTCACGCTCACGTTCGCACCTCTGCGTGGCGAGGTGGCAGAAGTCACCTACCCGGTCGGGCATCCGGCGGTTCGACAGGCGGCCGTCCTGTCCTGCCAGGACGGCGCCAGCAGCATGACCGCCAGACTGACCCCACCGCCCGATCCACGGCCCCGTCGAGCCACCTGGCCGGCGGGGCCGATCTATGATCGACCCAGAAGCCGCGACCTCTGGGAAGGGAGCAGCCGCCGTGCCGAACCCGCGCGACATGTCCGACGAAGCGTTGCAGGAGATCCTGGACGGTAACCTCGGACAGACCACAAGCTACGGGGCGGGCGCATATTCGGATGAGATGAACCGCCGCGCGGCCGATCGGAAGGCTCGGGAGATGATCGACCTGACGGCGAGCATCCGGTCTCTACGGCAGAGATCCGAGGGCTGACTCGCCTCGCCATGTTGATCGCGGCAACCTTTCTCGTCGCTGCCGTTGTAGCGCTGCTCAAGTGACAATCGCTCGCCCGAGCGAGATCGGGACCGCGCCGGCGACGATCTCGACGGCGCAGCTCACCGAGTGCCAGCGCCAGGTGCTTTTGGTCTACGCCAGGGCCGGCAGCATGAAGATCGCCGCCGAGCGGTTCGCGATTGCCCCGACAACCGTCCGGGCGACGCTCCAGGCTGTCAGGGGCCCGCCTTGGGGTCGAGACGACCATCCAGGCCGTGACGCGGGTGATCGAGCGGCCAAAAGCCTAGCGTCGCTCGTCGCCAACCGATCCGTACCTCCGCATCGTGGCGAGCTTGATGGCATCACGCCGGAGACTCTCGGCTGACCTGGGGGCCGATACCTGGCCCCTCAGGTCATCGATCTCGCGCCTGGCGTTCCGCACGTCCGGCCCCGGGACGATTCGCTCGATCAGCTCGGCCAGGCCTCCGGCCGCACCGACCGCGAAGAGATTGCCGGCGGACAGGATGCCGGCTGCCGCGCCGGCTAGCGCGATCACCGAGCCGCGGAAGATCGTCTCGCCGTGGTCACGCCACTGGATTCGTTCGATCCGCCTCCGGAAGGCCCACCGTCGCATGTCGAGAGGCTACCATCCAACCCGTCGTGCGGATTATCGAACGGCCATTGATCGGGAAAGCACCCCTTGACACCGTGGTACGATCAGTGGCCGAAGATGGTCCGTTGGGGGATATGCGCGGGGAGCGGACGTCCCCATGATTTGGGCACCGGACCGATCTTCGTCACAGGGGAGCCATAGTGGCCATCGTCGATCACCCATCGACCACTCCGACAGCCCAAGAGGCAGATCGGACGTTTACGATCAACATCCGCATTCACGTCTACCCGCAGGGCGGCCGGTGGTATGCCGCGTCGACCGAGTACGTGCTGATGGCCGAAGGTGCGACTGAGGACGAGGCCATCCGAAGGTTCGTCGAGTCGGCCAAGGCCTACCTCGCGACGGCCCTTTCGCATGGCTGGATCGACGCGATCAACCGACGTCCGTCGTTCATGCGCCGATTCGAGATCCGCCGAAGGGTATTTGTGGCGAGACTCCGCCGAAAGCACCCGATGCTGGTGCGCCGGCACCTCGAGCTGGGTCCGACGTTGAATCTGGCCTAAGGGCCGCTCGGCGTGCCCCGTGGCTGGCCACCGCTCACTTGGCGCGAGATGGTCGACTGCCTCAAGGCGCTGGGATTCACCTACGATCGGACGGAGAGTTCGCACCAAGTATGGGTGCACATCGGCCGTCAGTTGACGGTGCCAATCGACACGAACTGGAATCCAGCCTCGGGCCCAATGGTTCGCCACGTGGTCGTTGATCAGGCCCGGGTCTCACGGGAGCAGTTCTACCGCTCGACGAAGGCGACTTCCAAGAAGATCTAGACCCGACCCTGGCACCTCGTTGGCACATTCACCCACGAACGTCAGCGTACACCGAACCCGAAATAGAACGCCTCACCCGCACAAACCGAACACTTGCAATCGTCCGCGGACCCTCTGATACGCTCTCAAACACCGTTGGGTGCAACCTCATCCGGGTTCAAGTCCCGGCTCCGGCACCACGATTGGCACGCCTGCGGGCGTCCCCGTCCGGGTTTGAGCCGACGGCCGGAGGAACTCCCAGATAGAGTCTCCATGTCCGTGCCGTTGGCGTGGAGAACCGGTGCCGCTGGAGGAACCTGTGCCGCGTCCCGA
>JAYWFP010000165.1:0-4272 GCA_043778745.1 Chloroflexota bacterium | reverse complement strand
GGGGCATGCTCATCAACTCGCTGGCGCTCATCTGGGGCGCGGCGATGATCGTCAACATCGGCATCTGGCAGGACAAGGGCCTGTTCGGTGAGTTCGGCGGGGACGGGCGTGGGTTCACGAACCCGGCGTTCTCGGCGTTCTTCACGCCATTCGGGCAGAAATTCGAGAATCTGCCTGCGTGGCCGACGTTCGAAGTCATCGTCGGCGTCATCCTCTTCTTCGGCGCCATCTACTACGTCCTCGAGGTTCGAGGACGGGCCGCCGATGTCGAAGCGGATGCCGCCACCGGCGAGGCGATGATCGGTTAGACCACATTTCGACCGGGAGGTCGGCCAGTCGACCTCCCGGATCCCTGTTCTGCATCGAAACGGCGTGACGGACCCCGTCGCGCCGTCTTGATTCGGGCATGATGCGAGGTGCAGTACCCCGCGGCGACGAGGTTTCGTGACGGCGAACGCTGAATCCATTTCCGACGACGAGCTACGAGGCGAGCTCCGGGACGATCTGACGCTCGCGATGCAGCGGGTTCCCGACCTGGCCGGTCGTGCGCTGGTGTTCAGGGCGCTGTCCGGCGGGATCACGAACCGAAATTTCCTGATCGAGGCGGCCGGCGCCCATGACCGCTACGTCGTCCGCCTGGCCGGCAACGACACTCATCTCCTGGGGATCTCCCGCGAAGTCGAACACGCGGCGACCGTCGCCGCGGCCGGCGTGGGCGTGGGCCCCGAGGTCGTGGCGTTCGTCCGCCCCGAGGGCTATCTCGTGACGAAGTTCATCGTGGGTGGCCCAGTCACGGACGAGGCCGTGCACCAACCCGCGACGATCCGCCGGGTAGCCGATTCGATCCGCCGGTTCCATGACGGTCCGGCGATCCCGGGCCTGTTCATTCCGTTCCGGATCGTGGAGGCGTATCGCGCTCTGGCGATGGCCCGGGGGGTCGCCATTCCCGACGCCTACGGGGACGCGACCGCGGTCGCACGGCGGATCGAAGGCGCGTTCGTCGCCTCACCGGTCGAGATTCGGCCCTGCCACAATGACCTGCTCAACGCCAATTTCATCGACGACGGGGAACGCATCCGGATCCTCGACTGGGAGTACGCGGGTCTTGGGGATCCGTTCTTCGATCTCGGAAACTTTTCCGTCAACCACGGTCTCACGCCGGCCGAGGACGGCATCCTGCTGGAGGCGTACGAGGGCTCGGTGCGTCCCGCACGCCTGGCACGGATCTACCTGATGCGGATCGTGTCCGACTTCCGCGAGGCGATGTGGGGCGTGCTCCAGCAGGGGATCAGCAGCCTCGACGTCGACTTTGTCGCCTACGCCGCCGAGCACTTCGAGCGACTCCTCGGGAACGCTTCGACGCCGGCTTTCGAGCAGGCCCTCCGCGACGCGGCCGAGGGCTAGCGGACTTCGTCGACGTCGGTCCACCACTGGCGGCGGTCACCGACCCGATCGCGCATACGCCACGCCAGCGGTTTGGGGACGGCATCGATCGCGACTTTGAGCTTGGTGACCGCCTGAGCCGCGAGATTGCGCTGTGCCGCATCGAGCTGCGGGTACGTAGTGGCCAGCGCGCCGACCTTCTCGAGGTTCATAGTGAGTGTTCGCCACAGGCCCCACTCCGCCGCGGCCAGCGAGGCGATCCGATCGATGTCGATTGTGTCGGTGTCACCCGTCCCGAGGCGATGGTCCAGCAGGAGCAGGATCGCGTCGACGACATCCTTCTCGTTCAACTTGACGATCTGCAGCTTCGAGAGCAGGAGCTCGGCCAGCGGAATCGTCGGCGAATCGGCCTCGAGCCGGCCGTCGAGTGGGATCACGTGGCAGAACTCCAGGCGATCGTAGAAGACGTCGATATGGATGTCCGCGGCCGGGTGATCGAAGATGGCCCGCCGGCCCTCGGAGAAGATGTAGATCTGGCGATCTTCGATGTAGCCGAGCGCGCCGATCGCGGCGGCGATCTCTCTGGCATCCCGTCGGTAGGCCACGAAATCGATGTCCGCGTACGTGCGTTTGAAGCCAGCGATCAGCGCGCCGGCGTTGGGGCAGTGGAGGGCCACGGCGATTGAGCCCAGGACGCGGATCACGCAGCCTCGATCCGCGACTGCCCCGACGACGCGATCGACCTCGTGCTCGAGGGCTGCGCGATCCATCACGACGGAGTTCTGGTCGCGCGGCATCGATGCTCTCAACTCCGATCCGAAATGGGATGCGCGGATTGTAGGCGCGTGACGGCCTCGCGAACGGCCCGATGAGCCGCTACCGTACGGCGCAAGCATCGAGGTGCCCGTCGAACATCCGTCGACGACATCGATCGAGGGAATCCGATGCCGCCCGAGACGAGGAGGTCACCCGAAACGTGGAACAGGCCAGGGTTGTCGTCATCGGCGGTGGGATCACGGGCTGTAGCGTGGCGTATCACCTCGCCGAGGCCGGCTGGACGGACGTGCTGCTCGTTGAGAAGGCCGTGCTCACGGCTGGTTCCACCTGCCAGGCCGCCGGCCTCGTCACGATGTTCAACCCGTCGAACACGATGATGCGGTTCCGGCGCTACAGCGTGGAGCTCTACGAACGGCTCGGCGTGTTCGAGCGGGTCGGGAGTGTCCGGCTGGCGTCATCATCAGAGCAGCTTCACGAGCTCGAGCGCACAGCTAGCCGGGCTCGAGGCATCGGCCTCGATGCCGGGGTGATCTCGGCCGACGCGGCACGGGCGCTGATGCCAGCGATCTCGCCGGATTCGCTGTTCGGGGGCGTCCACATCCCGGGGGACGGATTCCTGGACCCGCATGCCGCGACGCACGCGGTCGCGGATGCGGCCCGCGCACTCGGTGTTCGGTTCCAGCTCAATACCCGCGTCACCGGGTTCGAGCTGTCGCCCAACCGGGAGATTCGGCGCGTCCTCACCGATCGCGGTCCGATCGACGCTGAGATCGTCGTCAATGCCGCCGGCATGTGGGCCCCGCAGGTCGCGGCGATGGTCGGGGCGTTCGTCCCATCCACGCCGGTGGACCACCAGCATGTCGCCCTCAAGGCTGTCCCGGGCCACGAGCTGCCGCGCGACATGCCGTGCTTCCGCGACCCGGACAACCTGGTCTACGGCAAGAGCGAGCACGGCGGCATGGTCTTTGGCGGCTACGAGGCCGAGCCGCGGGCCCGCTGGCTCGACGGCGTTCCATGGGATCACGCGGCCACGTCGCTGCCGCCGGACTGGGAGCGGTTCGGACCGTTGATGGCTGGCGCGATTCGCCGCTTTCCGTTCCTCGCCGACGCCGAGGCCATTCGACTTGTGTGTCATCCGGACGCCATGACGCCTGACGCCAACCCGCTCCTGGGACCCATGCCGGGTATCCGCGGGTTCTGGCTGGCCGCCGGGTTGTCCCTGAACGGGTTCGGGGGCGGTGGCGGGATCGGGCGGGCGCTCGCCGGCTGGATCACCGCCCAGGATCCGGGCGTCGACGTTGCCGCGTATCGCGCATGGCGATTCGCTGATACCTACCGGGACCCGGACTGGGTGGCGGGCCTGGCGCGCGAGACCTATTCGGACTACTACCGGCTTCGTTTCCCCTACGACACGGACGAGGCGGGCCGGCCCCGGCGCCTATCCGCGCTCCACGGCCGGCTCCAGGAGACAGGCGCGGTCTTCGGGACCAAGGCGGGCTGGGAACGCGCGGACTTGCACCAGCCCGGATCTGCCTGGCGTCGTGCTGGCCGCTTGCCCCGCCAGCACGGCTGGGCCAGGCCCGACTGGTTCGAGCGGGTGGGGGAGGAGCATCGCGCGGTCCGCGAGCGCGTCGGGATGATCGACCTCTCGTCATTCGGCAAGTTCTCGGTCCAGGGACCGGCGGCCCTGGGCCTGCTCCAGCGCGTCTGCGCCAACGATGTCGATCGGCCGATTGGCGCCGCGGTCTACGGGCAGTTCCTGGACAAGCGGGGCGGGATACTCGCGGACGTCACGATCACCCGGCTCGCGGCCGACCATTTCCGTGTCCTGACCGGTGCCGGCTACCTCGCTGCCGACATGGGCTGGGTTCGCGCCAACGTGGAGCCGGGCGAAGCGGTGGCAATCCGCGACGTGACCGACGACCTCGCGGTTATCGGCCTGTGGGGCCCGCGGTCTCGCGATGTCCTTGCGTCGGTCTCGAAGGACGACGTTTCGGACCTCGGGATCCCGATGCGGACGGCGCGCGAGCTCCGGATCGGGGCGTCGGAAACCCAGGCCCTCGCCACGCGGATCAGTTATGCGGGCGAACTCGGCTGGGAATTCACGGTCCC
>JAYWFP010000164.1:0-4282 GCA_043778745.1 Chloroflexota bacterium | reverse complement strand
TCCGGGCAGCACGCGGATCAGCGAAGCCGGCCGGAGCCCGAGCGTGGCTCGTCCCAGCGGGCCCTCGAGGGTCAGGGAGTCGAGCGATTCCGAGCGGGCAAGGACGCTGACGTGCACACCTGGGCGAAGGCCCCGCGCCTCGAGGTAGGAGAGCAGGCCCGGGTCTTCCTCGGCCTCCTCGGTGATCCGATAGATCGTGACCCGGTCCCCGGCCGTCGTTTCGGACAGGCGAATTCCGTCTGGTCGACGACGAGTCGTCTCGATATCGATCGGATTCCCGTGCGGACAGGTCTCGGGGTGACCCAGCAGTTCGTCGAGCCGTGCCTCGACCCGGGGCGAGATGGCAGCCTGAAGTCGCTCAGCCTCGACGTCCGATTCGGCCCAGCCGAGGCCGACGATCTCGGTGAGCAGCCACTCGCACAGAGCGTGGCGTCGGAAAATCCCGTCTGCCGCCGCTCGCCCGGCGGTCGTGAGGACCAGGACGCGGCCCTCCGACTGCGTCACGAGTGCGTCCGCGATGAGCCTGCGGAACATCTCGCTCGCCGCCTGCGGGCTGACCCCCATCCGGCGCGCAACTTGAGCGGCCGTCACGCGTGCCCCGTCGCCGGCCATGACCCGGAGGGCGAGGAGATATTCCTGGGCCGCCGTGGACAGGTCGCGGGCGGCCGTGCGCCGCGAGGTCGATGCATTCGTCACCGGCCGAGGATACGGCTCATCTCACTGGTCGGTTACGGGCTACCCGAATACTCATGATGGCAACGCCGACGATCCAGGCGACCGCGAGCACGAAGAGCAGCGATGCCGGACCGTACGCGCGGTCGTAACGGGCCCCGCTGGCCGAGAGCGTCGCCGCGGCCGGGAATGCCACGATCAGGACCGCGGCAGTGCCCCCGATCAAGACACGGGCGACGAAGGGTAGGGCGAGCAGGACGAGCAGGATGGCCGCCTGGGCGAGCCACGGGAGAATTGCCCCCTCCCGCGTGCAGCTGGCCGAGAACGCCGCGCAGCCGGTCGATTCCCCGATCAGCGCGGCGGCCACGATCCCGAGCGGCGGCCACGCGAGGAGAGCGAACAGGACGCGCCGGAACGAACTTCGCTCGAGGACGGACAGATCGAGCGACGGGATGAAGTCCTGGCCCAGCGGCAACGGGCCGGTCGGGGCGGCAGCGCCGGATCTGCCGGGACCACCGGCAACGCCTGGATCGCCAGGCTCCGCAGGTGCACTTGTTGTCGAACGCGCTCGAGTCGCTTCTTCGGCTCGCTCGCGAGCGTAGGCCCGCTCGCGGGCGTGGGCCCGTTCTCGCGTGGTGGTCGCGTTTGGCCGGGCCTCGGGCCCGCCGTTCGTGGGTCGGGCCTCGGGCCGCGCGTCGGCCCTGCCGTCCGCACCGGGGTCGGTCGCCGCGCCCGTGCTTCCGCCCGCCGCCCGCGTGCTTATCCGCTCCGCCCGGTCGGCAGCTCGTGCCTGGTATTCCGGGCCATGTTTCCGGGGATCCGCGTATTCCCGCGGGTTGACGGTCCAGTACTCGCCGCTCGACTGCCCGTACCAGGCTGCACCCTGCCACGCGGGATCCGATGCGTCCTGCGGTCCGTCGTACGAGGTGGACCCGAAGGTCGCCTTGCGGGTCGCGCGTCGGCGCGGGCCTCCAGGGGGCGCTCCCCTGCCCCGATGCTCGGCTGGTCCCGGGCGCCGGCCGGTGGGGCCTTCGGATCCGGGTTCCGACGCAGACCCGCCGGCAGACCCGCCGGCGCTGCCGGCCGGCCGGCTGCCACGCTTTGCTTCGCGAGCCCTCGACGGTTCCGCCTTCCACGGTTCAGCGGCAGCCCCGGACCTCGACCCACGTACCGCGCCGCGGCCGTTCGGGACCGTGAGCTCTTCGTAGGCAGCCTGGATCGCCAGGAACCGGGGCAGGGCTCGCTCGCCCGCGGAGTCCGGGTGATTTGCCTTGGCCAGCGCCCGATAGGCCCGCTTGACGTCGGCCGCGGATGCTCCGGGGTTCAGCCCGAGAACGCGATACGGGTCGGAGGGCATCTCCCTACCCTCGTGGCACGAGCTCGTGGAGCGGTGCGAGTTCGAAGGACGGAATGGCCTCGGCGCTCACGCGACCATGCGGATCCGTCTCCGAGGGACGGTGATAGCGTCCCAGGACGCGTACCGACTGGCCTCCCAGCACACCGGCTTGCTGGAGCGCTTCCACGGTCGCGGCCCACGTCGCCCGGTCGTGACCGTCGCCGTCCTCAATCTTGATGGCCATGCCGGAGGCCGCAACTGCGGTGCCGTTTCCCCGACTCCCCTTGAGGATCGCCAGCCCGCGCAGGGCCTCCATGCCTCCCTTGGACACGACCCTGCCCGGCACAGCCTTCATGAGCGAGGTGTCCAGGCGGTCGCGACTGCCGGCGACGAGTTCGGGATTGGCGAGCATGGCGTCGCGAACGATCGTCAGCGGCCCGGCCAGGGAGGCTCGCGGGTCGCTCGCCGGGATCTCCGCGGGATCTGCGAGGCACGCATAGGCCCGGGCGACGTCGCGAAGCGGGAAGGCATAGGTCGGAATCCCGCAACCGTCGATACCGAGTCTGAGTTTCGCGGGCGTCGTCCCGAACGCTCGCGCGACGACCGCCCGATAGGCCACCTGGGCCGGGTGCTCCTCCAGCCAGTACCCGTCCGTCTCCCAGCCATGGAGCCGACACAGGAGCAGGAAGGCGGAGTGCTGGCCTGAGCACATGTGGCGAACGGGGCTGGCCTTCTCACCGTCGCGCGCCAGGCGCGCCGCCGTCAGGGCATCGAGCGGCATCCCGTCGGATCCACAAGCCAGCATCGCCTGGCTGACGCCGGTCCGGCGGTACAGGCCCTGCAAGGTCCGGACGTGCAGATCCTCGCCGGAATGGCTGCTGGCCATGAGCGCCAGTTCCGCAGGCTCGAGGGCGAACGCCTCGACGCCGCCGGCCTCGAGCAGTGCCACCAGGCCGAACGGCTTGACGCAGGAACGGAGGTTGACGACGTGGTCCGGGTCGCCAATCGCCCGGAGAATTCGGCCCGTGACGTCGACCTCGACGATGTCCCCGCGATGGACGCTTTCCTCGACCCCGGCACGCATCTGGCGGACCAGGATCGGCGGCGCGTTACGCCGTTGACGAGGACGATCGGCGGGTTGGGCGGCTGGCACGACACGAGACTACCGCGTGCGAACCAATCCGGAGCGCCGTGACTGGTCCGGGGCATGGGCCCGGTCCCGGATGGGCTACGATTGCCTCCAACCAACCACGAATCGCCCTGCTCGGGCGCCACGATCGGTCACCCCGGAGGCTCGTCGATGTCGACGCCGAAGCTCCACGTCTCGAAACACCCAGCCGTACAGCACAAGCTGGGCATCCTTCGCGACGTCAACACGGAGCCCAAGAAGTTCCGCGAAGTGGTCCGGGAACTCTCCTGGCTCCTGGGCTACGAGGCCCTTGCCGATGCCGGCCTGCGTCCACTCGACGTGCAGACGCCGATCGAGACAATGCAGGGTGCCGAACTCGCGGATCGGATCGGGCTGGTCCCCATTTTGCGCGCTGGCCTGGGCATGGTCGACGCCATGCTCGAGTTGATGCCGACGGCGCAGGTCTGGCACCTCGGCCTGTTCCGCGACGAGCGGACGCTCCGTCCCGTGGAGTACTACAACAAGCTCCCGGATTCGGCCAACGTGGATCTCTGCCTTATCCTCGACCCGATGCTCGCGACCGGTGGATCGGCCACCGCGGCGATCGAAGTCCTCAAGCGCTGGGGCGCGGTTCGGATCAAGCTCGTCAACCTGATCGCTGCTCCGGAGGGTGTCGCGGCGGTCAGTGCCGCCCATCCGGACGTCGAGATCTTCACCGCTTCGCTCGATCGCCAGCTGAACGACGTCGGCTACATCATGCCGGGCCTCGGCGACGCCGGTGATCGCCAGTTCGGTACGGGCGGCGCGGCCCGCTGATCGTGGTTGGAAATATCCCAGACTGACCTTTGGGGTGGTCGCGTGGGAGGCCGTTAGGTCTCCCACGGGCAGTGATGTCCGTTCTTGACTTCTGATGTCACTCTTGGTAGCGCGATCATGTGGCCTGACCGTCCGAGCCTCGGCGAGATCAGGCCGCGTGGAATCAGAAAGCCGGTTCCCGAAGGAACCGGCTTTCGTGCTATCAGGGGTGAGCCGAACGGTTACTCGCCGCCCGGTGTGATGGCAACCGTGCCCTTGACGAAGTCCGTGCCCTTGAGGTCGTCCTTCAGACCGGCAATCGCGTCTTCGGCGATGGACCGATCGTACGC
>JAYWFP010000163.1:0-4283 GCA_043778745.1 Chloroflexota bacterium | reverse complement strand
GCCTGGAGCGCGAGTTCAACCTCGATCTCATCGCGTCTGCGCCGTCGGTCGAGTACCAGGTCGTGATGACCCACGGCCGGGGCACCATCACCATCGATAATCCGGCCTTCCTGCCCGCAGTGTCCGAGATCGAGGAGATCCTTGAGCCGTGGGTCCTCCTGTCGGTCGTGACCCCGTCGAGCTACATCGGCCCCCTGATGGAGCTGTCCACGAACCGGCGTGGCAGCTTCGTCGGGCTCGAGTACATCGATCCCGTGCGGGTCCTGATGAAGTTCGAATTGCCGCTGGCCGAGCTCATCGTCGACTACTTCGATCAGCTCAAGACGCGCACGGCCGGATACGCCTCGATGGACTACGAGGAGATCGGCTATCGCGCGGCCAACCTCGTCAAGCTCGACGTGATGGTCGCGGGCGAACCCGTGGATGCGCTATCGATGATCGTCCACCGCGACAAGTCCGTGTCGCTCGGACGGACGCTGACCGAGCGACTCAAGGTGCTGATCCCGCGCCAGATGTTCGAGATCCCCATCCAGGCGGCGATTGGATCGAACGTGATCGCCCGCGAATCGGTCCGGGCCATGCGGAAGAACGTCCTCGCCAAGTGCTACGGTGGCGACATCAGCCGCAAGCGCAAGCTGCTTGAGAAACAGAAAGAGGGCAAGCGACGAATGAAGCGCGTCGGGTCGGTCGAGATCCCGCAGGAAGCCTTCCTCGCGATGCTCCGAACGGACGCCAACTGAGCCGTGGAGGACCAACTCCGGACGCTCGTTGCGTTCGCGCTCACGCTGCTGCTCGTCATGCTCCGGCTTGAGGCTGAGCGCTTCGGGACCGCCGAGTACGACGAACCGGTGCGTGGCCGATCCCCGTCCGTTCTTCGCAGGCTGACCTGGTACCTGGTCGGCCTCGGGGGCATCGCGGCCATCCTGTTCATTCACCCGGCCCCGTCGAGGGATCTCTTCGTCACCGGCGGCGGGGGCGACGGCATCCTGCTCGGGTTGGTGCTGGCCGGTGTCGGGGCCGGGATCGCCGTCGGCGTGGCGTGGCGACGCTATCACCACCTCCGTCTCCCCGACATCTCCGAGTACCCTGGCGCTCTCCTGAACGAAGTGGCAACGGCGTTCTTCGACGAGACGGTGTTCCGCGGCGCCCTCCTGGGGTTCCTGATCATTGCCGGCATCGACCCCGTCCTCGCGGTTCTTGCCCAGGCGGCGACGTACACCCTGGCAACACGCCTCGGCGCCCCGGGCCGGGACCGCTCGATGTTCCTGCTCTCGCTGGTCATCGGACTCGTTGCGGGCTGGGCGACGATCCTGACCGGCGGCATCGCGGCGTCGATCCTCGGGCACGGGGTGACGCGAGTCGCGGTATTCCTGACCACGGGTCATGCCGGGCAGCCGGCGCCGCGCGGTACCGAGGTCGAGGAGATCGACCGTCGACGTCGGGCCCCTGACGGCTGGCACGTCGTCTCGGGTCGGGACGCCACGCGCGATCAATAGAACCGCCGTCGCCTCGAATTTGGGGGAGGCGTCAGGAGCCACCCCGGATCCGCCGCGTTCGCTCTACATCCACGTTCCGTTCTGCGTTTCGATCTGTCCGTACTGCGACTTCGTGGTGGTCGCCGGCGCCGCCGCGAGGGGCCCACGGAACCGGATCGTGACGTTCGTCGCCGCCCTCCGGCAGGAGATCGAGCTCCGCGCGGGTCCTGGTTCAGGCTTCCGCTCGCGTGAGCAGCGTCCCCAGCCGCCGCTCGACACGATCTATTTCGGTGGTGGGACCCCTTCCCTCCTGCCCGCCGAGGACATCACCGGATTGATCGAGCTCGTCCGCGCTCGATATGGAATCGCGGATGGCGCCGAGATCACCCTCGAGGCCAACCCGGGCCCTGATGAGCGCGGCGATGCCGCTGGCCTGAGGGACGCCGGAGTGAACCGGATCTCGTACGGGGCCCAAACATTCGACGACGCCGAGTTGCGAAGGCTGGGGCGCCGCCATCGCACCAGGGACATCGAGGCCGCGGTTCACGCTGCGCGCGATGCCCGGATCCCATCGGTCAATCTCGACCTCCTGTACGACACGCCCGGACAGTCGGTCGATGGATTCGCGGCAGCGCTGGAGGCCGCGCTGGCCCTGGCGCCGGATCATCTGTCCCTGTACGCGCTGACGCTCGACGATCCTGATGCCGAGGGCCTGACCGGTCCGACGGGAGACCACCTGCCGACGACGCGCGGTGCCCACGCCTGGCGAACCCGCGCCCGGTCGGCGCAGGACGAGGACCGCGCTGCGTCGATGTATGAGCATGCGGTCGGGCGCCTGGCCGCGGCCGGCTTCGACGGATACGAGATCAGCAATTGGGCCCGACCCGGACACCAGAGTCGTCACAACCTGGCCTACTGGCTGCGCCGGCCCCACGAGGCGGTCGGTCCCGGCGCGCACGCCTTCGATGGCCGGACGAGGCGCTGGAACGCCGCCCGGCTGGATCGGTACATCGCGGCCCTGTTGCCCGGCGACGGGTCAGCACCCCATCTTCCGCCGGGCGGAGAGGACCCGATCGACGAATCGACCGCGAGGGCCGAGGCCGTGATCCTTGGATTGCGACTCTCGCTCGGCATTCCTGCCTCGGCGGCCGAGCGGCCGCCACTTGCCGAGCACCTCACGTGGGCCCTGGGCGCTGGAATCCTGGAGCGAACCCTCGGGTCGCGTCTGATCCTCACAACCCGGGGTCGGCTCGTGTCCAACGAGTTGTTCAGTCGCCTGGTCTGACGGGCGATCAGGACGTGCATGCCGTTGCCCGAGGTCCCGGCGAACCTGATCCGAACCGTTGACGCTCGCAACCGTCGCTGCTACCATCCGATCTACCGTTAGCACTCTGGCATGGAGAGTGCTAACCAACGATCCGTAACAGGAGATGAGGCCTTGGCGCGTCGAATCCGTCGCTCCACCGGCCCACTGGACCATCGCGCACACGCGATCCTCCGGGCCGTCATCGACGAATACGTTGCCTCAGCGACGCCCGTGGGCAGTCTTGCCCTGGTTGAGCGCTACGGCCTCGGCGTGTCCAGCGCTACCGTTCGGAACATTCTCGCGGAGCTCGAGCTGTCGGGCCTGCTCACCCATCCACACACCTCGGCCGGACGGATTCCCACCGATGAGGGGTATCGCTGGTACGTCGAGACGATCATGGAATCGGCGCTCATGCCCGAAGTCGAACAGCTGATGATCCGTCACCAGTTCGGGCAGGTGGAGTACGCGAGCGAGCACTGGTTCCGTCTCGCAGCTTCGACCATCGCCACGATCACGCGGTCGGCCGGCCTCGCGACGCCGGCCAAGCCGGCTGCCGCGCACGTCCGGCGGGTGGATCTCGTCGCGATCAACGATCGACTTGCAAGCCTGGTCCTCGTGCTCCGCGAAGGCGCCCTGAAGCAGGTCCTCGTCAACATCGAATCGGGGACCTCGCAGGACACGCTGACGACCGTCGCCGCCCGCCTCAACACGCTCGTTGCCGGGCGAACCGCAACCGACATCGCTCGCGCCGTCCGCCGCATCCCTGAAGACATGCCCGAAGCGGACCTGATCCGCAAGGTCGGGGATCGGATCGTGCGGACGCTCCGCGAGTACGACGTTGATGCCGTCGAGGATATCTTCAGCGACGGCTTGCTCAACGTCATGGGTGCCCCCGAATTCGCCCAGAGCGACAAGCTCCGGCGGGTGTTCTCGGCCCTCGAGAATCGGGCTTACCTCGGCGAACTTGTCGGGACCGTGGCCGCGACGGGGGACGTGAGTGTATTCATCGGTCACGAGAACGCGCCCGCGGACATGCGGGAAGTCGCCCTTGTCCTGGCGCCGTACGGCCAGCCCGGACGAGCCGTCGGCGTCGTCGGGGTCCTCGGGCCCACGCGCATGGCCTACCCACAGGCCATCGGCACCGTTCGATTCGTGTCCGGGCTCATGAACGAGCTCATCGACCACCTGTACGCCTGAACCTCGGGAGAACCAGCCGAACCATGGACAAGCGCACGCGCGCCCAGCAACGCGCCGACGACATCGACATCAGCCCGACCGCGCTTCTCGCGGAGCTCGAGCGGATTACGTCAGAGCGTGACGCCGCGCTCGTCGAGAAGGAAGAGTTCCTGCTCGCCCTCCAGCGGGAGCGGGCCGAGTTCACCAACTACAAGCGCCGAACCGCCGAGGAACGGCAGGCGATGATCGGGCTTGCCGGCGAGGGGCTCATCAACAAGGTGCTCAACGTGGCCGACGACTTCGATCGGGCCATCGACGCCCGCCCG
>JAYWFP010000162.1:0-4299 GCA_043778745.1 Chloroflexota bacterium | reverse complement strand
GTCAGCGCTGACGGGCCGTTCGTGGCCGGGGGCCTCGCGGACAGAGGACCGCTGGAACGCGGCAGCACGGCGTCACTCGACGCCCGTGCCCGGGAAGCACGCGAGCTCGCTCGGCAGCGTGAATGGCGGGCCTCGGCTTCCAAGGCGATCGACGCGCTCAAGGCCGACGAGGGCACCGCACCGGTGAATGCTCACGAACTCGTCGCGGATCCGGTGAATCCCGCTGCGCCGGCGATCGGCCGGGATTCGGCCTTGGGCCTTGAGGACGGCCCGGAGTTCGATGACGACGGCACGCTCCGGCTCAACTCCGCCCACGGACTGCCGACCCTGCGGGTTCTTCCGCAGGGGATCAGCAGGAAGCGGCTCGAGCAGGCGATTCGCGAACTGCAGTTGCCCGTCGTGGTGGCACTTGACGTCGATGAGGCTGATGTCGTCATGACGGTGCGGACGGAATATCGGCAGAAAACGCCGCTCGTGCGTGAGGCCGAGGAGCGCGCCCTCCCGATCTACGTCCTCAAGAACAACACCATCCAGCAGATGCAGTCATCGCTGACGTCGATCTTCTCCCTCGAGCTGGATCCGCGAGACGCCGCCCTCCGGGAGACCGAGGAAGCCATCGGCATGGTCCTGCAGCAGTCCGAGCCGGTGGAGCTGTCTCCCCAAAGTGCCTACATCCGGCGACTCCAGCACCAGATGGCGGAGCGGGCGAACCTCGTGTCACGGTCGCGTGGCCGCGAACCGTACCGCCGTGTCCGGCTCTATCCGGACGCTGCCAAGAGCGCCTGGCGGTGAGTTTCATGGCGCGTCACCGACGCGTTCTCGTCTCCGGAGGTCGCGTTGCCGCTCTCGTCGTTTTCGTGGGCATGACGACGTGGGGCTGGCTGTTCACCTCGCTTCATCTGCTCGACGTCCGCCTTCCGGTCTTCCTCCTGGCCGCCCTCGTCACGTCACCCGGCTGGGTAATTCTGGGCCTGGCCGCTCGGAGCCGCGGGGCTCCATGGGGCTGGATCGCGTTCGGCATGCTGTGGGCCATCGGGCCCACTGCCTGGCTGCCCTCACGGGCGAGGGAGTGGCGACCGCGTGGCTCACCGGGCCAGCATCGCCACCTGGTGGCGTCGGCGATGTCCCGCTCACGAGTGTTGCCGCACCCCTGGTCGAGGAATTCGCGAAGCTCACCGGAATCCTGCTGATCCTCGCCGCCGTCCGCCGTGCCGGGGCCATCAGGACGGCCGCGCTGGGCGGTCATGGAGGATCCCGAGGGCAACGAGTTCTGCGTCCAGTAGCGGGCGCTGAGCTCACATTGGCGCCGAGCTCGCGTCGGCGCTTTCGCGACGCAGGTATCTGACGGTGCAGAGGCGACGAGTCCTGAGCTCGTGATGTAACGGATCGGTCGCCTGGGCGTCTGTATTTCCGGATGGGAAGCGCTCAGCGTTGATGGGAGGCACGGGCGACATGCAGACGGTCCGGCGGATCTACCTCTACGTCATGTCGGGGGTCACCCTCGGGGTCGTAAGCGTGGGCCTTTCCATGCTCCTCGACGTGATCCTGACATCAAACGGGGCGCTCCAGCACCCCTACGACAACTTCGGCGGTGATTCTCGACAAAAGGTCAGCCAGGCGATCGCGCTGCTGGGCGTCGGCGTCCCGGTCTGGGCCGTCCATTGGTGGTTCGTCCAGCGCGGACTCGCGTCGGCCCGGCCTGGACACGACGCCGAGCACGGGTCGGTCATCCGGGCGCTGTATCTCTCGATTGTGCTCGTGGTGTCGCTCGTCGCCTGGGTGAACGGGGCCATCGGCCTGGTGCAGAGCCTCCTCGCGGACCTGGCCCAGGTCGCTCCGACCTTCTTCATTGTCGACCCGGTCAACTCCGCGACCGCCCTTGCCGTCGGACTGCTCGTCTGGGTCTTTCACGCCCTGATCCGACGCCGCGACCTCGCGAGCGGACCCGTGCACGGCGCGTCGGCGTGGCTGCCGCGCCTCTATGTGTACGGCGTTGCGCTTGGCGCGCTCGTCGCCTCAGTGGGCGCGCTGGAGTCGGTTGTCGTCAGTCTCGTCTCCACGCCGCCCTCGGCTGATGACTACGCGAGCGTCTCCCTGGTCGGGTTCGGTGTGGGCTTTGTCGCCTGGGCATTGATCTGGCTGGGTCATTGGCGGTATGCCACATCGCGCGCGATGGCCGACGACCCGCAAGGCATCGAGGAGCGCGTGTCGAGGACGCGCCTCGCGGCGTTCATGGCCACGATCGTCCTCGCGTCGGGCTTCACCCTCGTCGGGATCGCCAGGACGCTTGAGGCCGTCATTCGCCCGATGCTCGGCATGGAGCCGGGCGGGAACGAGAGTTGGGCGAGTCTAGTGGCGGCACCCCTGGGAATCGCCATCCCCTGGGCCATCGTCTGGTTTGCGCACACAAGCTGGCTCCATCACGATCCTGCTGCTTCGGATCCGCTTCGTCGTCGTCACGTCTCACGTCTCGAGTCGCACGGCGTGGCTGCGGTTGCTCTCGGGTTCGGGGCGGTTGCTCTCGGGTGGCTCATCGGCCTCGCGATCGACGCCGCGTTCGGCGGCCTCAGGACATCCGATCCGACGGCATTCCCCTGGAAGGCCGAGTTTTCGACGTGGCTCCCGATGGCGGTCGTTGGCACGGCCTGCTGGGCGTGGCAGTGGTCGAGCGTCCTGGTTCGCCGTCGTTTCAACCCCGAGGAAGAGGCGAACTCAACGATCCGCCGGACGTTCTTGTATCTCACCATGGGCGTCGCGCTCGTTGCCGGGCTCGGCAGCGCCACGGTGATCCTGTATCGGTTGGTTGGGTCGTTGCTCGGGGCGAGCCTGACTGGAAATGCCATTTCGGAGCTCTCGACGCCGCTCGGCGCGGTCGCGGTCGCGGTTGTTGTGCTCGTCTACCACGGTCTCCAGCTCCGACGAGATCAGGCGCTGCGCAGCGAGGCTCCGGTTCCGCCCGTGGCTCCGGCGCCGGTCGGCGCTCCGGTGGTGGCCGTGGCCCCTCCGGTCGGCGCCCCGCAGGCGGCTCCGGTCGCGGCCCTCGCCACCGACCTCTCAGCGATGACGGCTGACCGGGCGCTCGTCCTTGTCGGTCCGGCCGGGGCCGATCTCGATGTCGCGCTGGCTGCGGCGCGCGCGGTCCTCCCGGAGGGGATCCGCTTGGAGGAACCGTCGGCTGAGCCCGAGGACGCCTGAGGTTGTGACAGGGCCTCGTCTGTCCCTGGCTTGAGGCCCGCAGCGACTCGTTGAGGCTCGCGGCGACTCGTTGAGGCTCGCGGCGCCCCGTTGAGGGCCGCGGCGACTCGTTGAGGCTCCGGGGTCGGATTGCCCGAGGTCCTGGCCGCGATTCAGCGCAGTTCGTGGCGCAGGGCAGAGCGTGCGGCATGGAACCCGCTCATGCCGTGGATGCCGCCGCCCGGTGGCGTTGATGAGGAGCACAGATACAGACCAGCACCCAACCGGTATGGATCCAGGGCGGGCCAGGGCCTGAACAGGAGCTGCCTGATGTCGCCGATTCCGCCATTGATGTCGCCACCGACGTAGTTCGCGTTGTGCGCCTCCATCGCCGCCGGCCCGTGGACGGCGCGGCCGATGATTCGGTCGCGAAATCCCGGCGCGAAGCGCTCCACCTGGGCCTCGATCCGGTCGGTCATGTCGACCGTCGACCCGGGCGGCACGTGGCAATAGGCCCAGGCCGTGGTCTGGCCGGCGGGCGAGACAGGCGCTCGGGACGGATCCCACGGGGCGTACTGCACGAACAGGACGTACGGGCGCTGCGGGTGCCGGCCTGCTGCAACGTCCGCCTCGGCCGCGGCAACTTCCTCGAGCGTGCCCCCGAGGTGAACCGTCGCGGTGCGGCGCGGACCGTCCGCCGTCCACGGGACCTCACCGCCGAGGGCCCAATCCACCTTGAACACGCCGGAGCCGTAGCGGAAGCGGTCAGCGCGGCTGCGGACTCGGGCCGGCAGCCGGTCGCCGGCGATCGCGAGCAACTGGCGCGGCGTGACGTCGAAGAGGACGGCTCGGGCGGCCGGCAAGGACGCGATCGCATCCACCCGGTGGCCCGTGACAACCTCGCCGCCCAGGTCGCGAAGCTCGGCCACGAGGGCGTCGGTCACCGTGGATGAGCCGCCGCGCGCCATCGGCCAGCCGACGGCGTGCCCGAACGTCGCCAGCGCGAGTCCATACGAGGCGCTCAGCGGCCGATCGAGACGGAGCATCGCGTGCGCGGCCACGCCGGCGAAGAGTGCCCGAGCCGGCGTGTCTCTGAACAGCGAGCGCGCCAACCGTTCTGCAGAG
>JAYWFP010000161.1:0-4304 GCA_043778745.1 Chloroflexota bacterium | reverse complement strand
CCCGCTGGGACGTCGAGCGGTGCCTCTCGCTGGTCCACAAAGTGGCAGGCGGCCAGGTGCTGGCCGGCCCATGGCAGGTTGCGACCCATACCATCCCGGCCCTTGAGCTCGGGCTCCTCCGTGGCGCAGATCTCCGGCTGCCCCAACTGGTCGCGGAGCGGACAGCGTGGATGGAAGCGGCAGCCCGACGGTGGGTTCAGGGGCGATGGAACGTCGCCCGTGAGGATGACACGGGCTCGCCGGAGCGCAGGGTTGGCAACGGGGATCGCGGACATGAGGGCTTTGGTGTACGGGTGCTGAGGGTCGGCGAAGCAGGCGTGGCGATCTGCTACTTCCACGATCCGGCCGAGGTACATGACAGCAACGCGGTCGCTGATGTGCTCGACCACGCCCATGTTGTGCGCGATGAAGACGTAGGTCAGCCCGAGCTCTGCCTGGAGCGCCTTCAGCAGGTTCAGGACCTGCGCCTGGATTGAGACGTCCAGGGCCGAGACCGGCTCGTCGCACACCAGAAGGTCCGGCTCCAGAACAAGTGCCCGCGCGATTCCGATCCGCTGGCGCTGACCACCCGAGAACTCATGCGGATAGCGGCGATAGTGGTACGGTGCCAAGCCGACCACGTCCATCATCTTCCGGACCCGCTCCCGCCGCTCGGTCGAGGTCCCGATGCCATGGATGCGGAGCCCCTCGCCGATGCTGTCGCCGATCGGCGTCCGCGGGTCCAGCGACGCATAGGGATCCTGGAAGATGATCTGAATCTTGCGTCGGTACGGTTTGAGGGCTGCCCCATGAAGCGCCGTGATGTCTGTCCCGTTGAACAAGATGGTGCCTGACGTTGGCTCGATGAGACGTAACAGCAGTCTGCCGACCGTGGTCTTGCCGCAACCAGATTCGCCCACGAGGCCGAGCGTCTCGCCCCGACGGATGTCGAAACTGACGCCATCGACCGCCTGGACCTGCCCGACCACACGCTGGAGCACACCGCCATGAACCGGGAAGTACTTGACCAGATTGCGAGCCTGCAGAAGTGGCAGCGCCGTCGTGCCGCTCATTCAGTCGCCTCCAACTGGTCAAGGGCGATGGGTCGCGTGCGCCCATCTTCGTCGTGGTAGAGCCAGCAGCGCGCTTCATGACCCGCCACGACCGGGAGGAGAGCCGGATGCAAGGCCTCTGCCTGGGTCACTTGGTGTTCCACCCGAGCCACACAGCGGGGTGCGAAGCGGCAGCCAGCCGGAAGGCCGATCAAGTTGGGGACGTTGCCGGGAATCACGGTCAGCGAGTCGCGTACGGTGCCGAGGACCGGAATCGACCCGATGAGGCCGCGCGTGTAGGGATGCCGCGGTGCAGCGAACAGCTCATCGGCCTCCGCCTGCTCGATGATCTCGCCCGCGTACATGACCGCCACACGATCGCAGGTTTCCGCCACGACTCCGAGGTCATGGGTGATCAGCATGATTGCCGTGCCGGTCCGATCGCGAAGGTCCCGCATCAGGTCGAGGATCTGGGCCTGGATCGTGACGTCGAGGGCCGTCGTCGGTTCGTCGGCGATCAGGAGCTCCGGTTCGCAGGCGAGGGCCATGGCGATCATCACCCGCTGCGCCATGCCGCCTGACAGCTCGTGGGGGTAGGCCTCGAGGCGCCGCTTGGCATCCGGAATTCCGACCATCTTGAGCAACTCGAGCGCCTGCTTCCGGGCGGCCGAACGCTTCATGTCTCGATGCACCTCCAGCACCTCGCCGATCTGTCGTCCGACATCCCAGACGGGATTGAGAGCCGACGTCGGTTGCTGGAAGATCATGCTGATCCGATTGCCGCGGATCGTTCGCATTTCGGTCTGCGAGATCTTCAGGAGATCCTTGCCATCGAACAGAACCTCGCCGGCTTCGATGATTCCGGGACTGGCGATGAGCCGCATGATCGACAGGCTGGTCACGCTCTTGCCACAGCCTGATTCACCGACCAGGCCGAGAATCTCCGACCGACCGACATGGAGGTCGATGCCGTCAACGGCCCGAACGATCCCGTCCCGAGTGTGGAACGACGTCTGGAGGCCGCGGACGTCAAGCAGGAGATCACCGGCTCGCCCGGTCACGGAGGCGCGCGCTTGGGCGGCGATCGTCGGGGTCGTGAGGGTCGTGAGTTCCTCCATCGAGGCCTCGCTGTCGGTCATCGGTTCAGCCTCGGGTCGAAGGCATCCCGCAGGCCGTCACCGAGGAGGTTGAACCCCAGGACGACGAACGTGATCGCAAGTCCCGGCGCCAGGATGATGTGCGGCGCGGTGAACAGGCGCTGGAATTCGATCGCGATCATGGAACCCCAGGTGATCTCACTGAGGCTGACCACGCCGACGAACGCCAGGGCGGCAATGTCGAGCACCGCAGTGCCGATGCCGAGGGTGCCCTGCACGATCAGCGGTGTGACGGCATTCGGCATGATCCGACGAATGAGGATGCCCGATGTCGATTCACCGAGCGCGCGGGATGCCGTGACATAGTCGGTTTCACGGGCTCCGAGGACCGACGCCCGCACGATCCGGGCATAGACGGGAATCGAGACGATGCTGATGGCGAGCATCGTGTTGATGAGGTTCGACCCGAGGGCCGACACGATAACGATGGCCAGAAGGAGCGCGGGAAAGGCCAGGACGACGTCCATGACCCGCATCAGGATGTTGTCCGTGCGGCCCCCGACATAGCCGGCCACGGCGCCGATGATCCCGCCGGCGACGATCGCCAGGCCGATCGCCGCAAACCCGATGCCGATCGAGATCCGGCTTCCGATGACCACGCGACTGAACACATCCTGGAAGTTCGTGTCGATACCGAAGATGTGCTCAGGACGATCGGCCGGGCAGCCGAGGAGGTGCACGCACGGGGGGGCCTGCTTGATGATTCCATCCTCGACGCCCAGCATCGACTGGCGCGGATCGAAGGGCGCGATCTGGTCGGCGAACACGACGACGAACAGGAAGATGCCGAGAATGACGAGCCCGATCACCGCCGACCGCTGGCGAAGAATGCCAGTCAGCGTGTCCCGCCACAGACTTGCGGGTCGGGCCGAGACCAGCGTGTCGACTGCGCCGAATTCGGGCGCAGCCGGATGGGTCGGATGGTGATCGGTCATCGGCGGGTCCCGGTCATCGCTGGCGCACCCGGGGATCGAGGAACCCGTAGGACAGGTCGACGAGCAGGTTCACGAACACGTAGATGAACGCGACGATCAGCGTGAACCCCTGGATGACGACGTAATCGCGGCCCGTGATGGCCTCGTAGACCGTTCGTCCCACACCCGTCAGGTTGAACGTGGTCTCAGTGAGGACAGCCCCGGACAGAAGCCCGCCGAGCTGAAGACCGACGATCGTCACGACGGGCAGCAAGGCATTCCGGGTCGCATGCTGCAGGACGACTGCTCGCTCCCTGAGTCCCTTGGCGCGTGCCGTCCGGACGTAGTCGAGGCCGAGGACCTCCAGAAGGCTCGACCTGGTGATCCGCGCAATGATGGCGAGCGGGATGGTGCCGAGCGCGACCATCGGCAGGATCAGATGCCGGAGGGCGTCTCCGAGCGCGCCCCACTGTCCAGTGATCAGCGCTGTCGGTATATAGAGGCGCGAGAAGAAGTCCAGGAATCCACGGAGGGTGCCCGTCACGTTCTCCAGGTGCCAGACCTGGACGAGCGACATGACCTCCACACCCGACGACAGGCGCCCCGAGGGCGGCAGGGCGAACGGCGTGCCCTTCAGAAGCAGCGCAAACACGAACTGGAGTAACAAACCCAGCACGAAGACGGGCATCGAGACGCCGATGTTGGCCACGACCATCGAGCCCACGTCGATCGGCGAGTTGCGCCTGTACGCAGAGAGCAGTCCGAGCGGGATCCCCACGACGACCGCGAACAGGAGGGCCATCAGGGTCAGCTCGATGGTCGTCGGCAGGCGATCGATCAGGAGCTGGGTCACAGGCTGCGAGTGCTTGATCGATACGCCCAGGTCACCTCGCGACAGCTGGCCGAGGTAGAGCCCGAACTGGATCGGAATGGGTTGATCGAGGCCATAGCGGTGTATGAAGTCGTCGCATACGGCGTCCGTGGCCCGCTCACCCAGGACGGCCCGGCACGGGTCGCCCGGAATCACCCTGGCGAGGGTGAACACGATGAAGATGAGCCCCAGCAGGACGGGGATCGTGACGAGCAGCCGCCTGGCGATGAACCTGGTCAAGGGCTTCGATCAGTCCATTGAGATCCGGATGCGGTGGGTGCGTGAGTAAGGAAGTTGTACACGAGAGGGGGGGGGCCCGGGGGGGCGCCCC